>JABWAY010000025.1 GCA_013360825.1 Candidatus Brocadiia bacterium
CATCCGCTCCGCCGCCCCCCCCACGGGACCGCACAGGGCCGTCGCGACGCGCGCCCGCGCCTCCCGGTCGAGCGCGGGGTCGCGCAGGTACCGGCGCGTGAGGTCGATCATCTCCTCCCGCGACCAGGCCACCGGGATCCCGCAGTCCGGAATCCGCTTGTAGTGGCTGTACCGGTAGTACCGCGCCGCGCTGTCCATCTCCGGCTTCACCTGGTCGCCGTCGTACCCGATGTTGAACACCGGGCGATCCGCGATACACGACTCGATCGTGATCGTCGAACAGACGTTCATCGAGACGGCGCAGGCCCGGACGGTGTCCGCCAGGTGGTCGAGGTCCGCCCGATTCGCATCCCAGTCGCGCCCCTGCGCGTGCTCCGGCGTGTCGATGATCACCCCGGGGCGGTTCCGCCACGTGTCCCACTGCGTCCGGTACTCGCGCGGGTGCAGCCGGACGAAAATCGGAAGCCGGTCCCCGAACGCGCCCTTCTCGTTCGCCTCCACCAGGTGCGCGAAACACTCGTACTCGTTCGGATGCACCCGTGCCCCGGCCCCGAAATAGCCGATGACGGGAAGCGCCGGGTCCAGCCCGTACTTCCTGAGGAACGCCTCACGGGAGCGCTCCGGCTCCGCCCAGTGATCGAAATGCGGCACCCCGGTGACGGCCACGCGGTCCCGCTCGTACCCGTGCGTCCGGCACGCCTCGTCCGCCATGTCTTCGTTCCACACGATCAGCGCATCCGGACGGATCTGGATCGTCCCTTTCGAGCTCACATTGTCCCAGGACGCCACGATCGAGAGGCTCGGCACCTTCAGCCGCCGGCACCACTTCAGAAGCGGGACGTCGGTCCAGTCGAACAGCGGCGTGCTGATGACCGCATCCGGTTTCCACTTCTCAAAGACACCCTTGAGATCCCGGTCGTCCGGCATCATGAACTCGAGCGTGCGGAGCGCGTCGTGCAGCGCCGGGCTGGCCCGGGAGGCGCCCCGCACGACCGCCCAGAACGATCGCTTGAGGAGACTCTCCCGGTTCTCGTGGCTGGCCAGCCGGCGCGCCATGATGTCGAGCGTGTGGTCGGGAAACCGCACGGAGTAGCTGACGTTGAGCGCGCGCCGGAACGTCCCCTCCAGCCTCCCCGGCTGGTGCGGGCGGTACGGCTCGAGGTCGAACCTCCCGAACTCCGCGCGGAAGTCGGGGTCCGACGCCTTCGGGGTGAGGAGGACGGGCCGGACGCCCGAGGATTTCAGGACGTCGAGGACCCCCGTGCGCAGAAGCGACCGGACGTCCCATCCCCGTGGCACGGCCACCAGCGCGGTTTTCATGGGAACGCCGATGATACAGCCGGCCGCGCGGGCGGGGCGAGCGGATTGGGAATGGACGTCATCCCCGGGGCGATCGCGTCCGCAACGCGGCCTCGACGCGCGCGAAGTCCTCGAGCGTGTCGATCGAGACCATCGGCTCGTCGATCACCACGGGGGCCGTGCGTTTCCCCAGGATCGTCTTCTGGTCCAGCAGGCAGGAACGGGAGAAGGCGTAGGCGGCGCCGTTCCTGTGGAAGACAGGGGTGAGCTGCTGGCGGGCGACGATTGCCGCGCCCCGGGGGTCGAAGCACCCCAGCCCGCCGGAGGCGTCGGCGACGAGGGCCTTGAGCGGGTGGTACTTGAGGTCGGTCGCGGTCACGGTCCAGGCGGCGTCGAACCCCCGCTCCGCGACGGCCCGGGCGCACTCGAGGACGTGCGCGGCGCGGCGGAGCGGCGACGTCGGCTGGAGCATCAGCACGACGTCGTAGGCGACGCCGTCGAGGCGTTCCGCCTCCCGGAGCGCATGCACGAGGACCTCAAGATCCCCGATCCGATCCCCCGACAGCGATTCAGGCCGGCGGAACGGCGCGGCGATCCCGGCGCCCTCCGCGACCCGGGCTATCTCCTCGTGATCGGTGGAGACGACGCAGCGGTCGATCACCCCCGCCTCCCGCACGACGTCCGCCACGTGAGCGATCAGCGGCCGCCCCGCCAGGGGATGAAGATTCTTGAGCGGCACCCCCTTGGAGCCCCCCCGCGCGGGAACGACCGCCAGCAGCCGCAGCCCGTTCAGCACAGAACCTCCAGCTCCCCGAGGTCCCGGATCATGCGGAAACGGCGGCGGTCGAAATCGTTGGTCGCCGCGTGGACGCCGACGAAGCGGCACCCGAGGAGGACGGCGGCCCCGGCGTCGTCCGACGTGTCGCCGACGACCAGGAGCGTCTCCGGCCGGACCCCGGCCTCGCCCGCGACCCGCGCCAGGTTCTCCCACTTCGGCGACGGACCTCCGTACGCTGCGCGGAAGTACCCGCTCCACCCGCGTCGGGAGAGAACCCGGTCCAGCGAGCGCTGCTCCGTCCCGGAACAGATGTAGACCGGCAGCCTCCGGCCGAGTCGCGTCACCAGCCGCGCCGCCCCGGGACGCTCGCGGCAGGAGGCCTGTCCGGCCTCCGTGACCGATGCATACCGGCGAACGGCGCTCCGGACCTCCGTCGCGGGAGGTCGCCGCCCCCCGGCGATCTGCAGGATCCGCGCGGCCATCGAGGCCCGGTCCGCGAACGGATTCTCCTCCAGCGCACGCTCCACCGCCGGCCGCTGCGCCGCCCGGAAGACCTCGAACCACGCCTCCCGTTTCAGGCCGGCGGAATCGATCAGCGTCCCGTCGAGGTCGAACACCACCACCGCCGGCTTCCACCCTCCGCCGGGTCGCGCCGCCGCCGCTCCGGCGGGCCGCCGCCGCTGGCGGGAAGGTCTTTCCTGCTGCCGCCCTCCGCCCGGCCGCGTCTTCAAATCTGGTAGCGCCCCCAGTGGTTCACGATCGTCTTCCGAGCCGACCGGGGCATCGCGTTGATCTCCTTGTCCTCGTAGAACGAGTCGTCGGTGAACGCCGTCGTCGAGAGCTCCTCGAAGATCGCCCCGGTCTCGGTCCAGAATTCGTGCCACACCCCCTGCTGGATGACCTGCATGTCGCCCGGATACAGCGTGCGCCTCCGCCCCTCGACCTCCACCTCCAGCACACCCCAGAGCACGTGAAACGTCTCTTCCTTCTTCTTGTGATAGTGGCTCGGGTGGTACTGCCCCGGCGTCTGGATCACCAGCTTCTTCCCATACGCCCGGTTCACGATGTCGATCAGCGTGCACCCCACCGTGTCGAAATTCTGCATTCCCCGGTGGTGCGAGAATTCGGCGCGGAAGTCCGTCGGAAGGGGCACGCGGGCCTCGTTGAGCATCCCCTTCATCGTGTGAATCGCGGTAAACAGCACCTGTTTCGCCATGTCCTGGGACGATTTCACGCTCGACGCCGTCAGCGGCCCGTCCTTCGGGATTTCCTCGACGGCCTCCGCACCCTCCCGGAACTCGCCGGCGTGAAGCTGTCCCTCGGCCCGCGGCATCGCGAAATAGACGTCGTCCCTCCTGAGCGTGCTCCCCTTCTTCAGCGCCTTCCGCGCATAGACCCCCCTCCGGAGCGAGTCCAGGCTCGACTCCTCCTCCGCGGTGGCCGGCGGTTTCTCCAGTCCCCCGCAGAGCGTGCGGGCCTTGAGGGCGGCCTTCATCCACCGGTCCACCTGGGCCGGGGTCGAACTGTACGCATTGAGCTTGATCGTCTCCGTTTCGATCCCCACGTGCCGCTCGAACATCCGCGCCCCCTTGGCGACCGCGATCGCGACACAGACCAGTTCGTCGGGCGGCTCGTGGGTCGAAAACCCGACGGTGGTGTCGGGATACCGGCGCCTCAGCACCTCGATCTGGTTCAGCTGCTCCAGGGCGTCCGGCGTCGGGTAAATCGAGACGCAGTGCTCCATGGCGTGCAGCACGCGGCGGTGGGCGAAGAAGCTCGCGAGATCGTCGATCTGCTTCATCGTGAGCCCGCCGGTCGAGAAGACGACCGGCTTGACCCCCTCGGAAATCTTCTCGAGAAGCGGCCAGTCCGTGGCGCTGCATGACGCGACCTTGATCACGTCCATCCCGAGTTCCTGGCAGAGATCGACCGAGGGCTCGTCGAACGGCGTGGCCATCGTGACCATCCCGGCGGCGCGGACCTCGCCCGCGAGGACCGCCCAGTCCTCCCGCGCCAGGCGGGTCGACAGAAACCTCGAGACGTGCTTGTTGGCGGAACCGGCCCTGTGCGCCGGGTGAATGAACGTGTCCAGGTCGCGGAACTGGAACTTCAGCACCGCGCGCACCCCGTTCGCCTTCGCGACCGCGCCCATCTCCCGGATGATCCGCACCGCATGATCGCGCGACCCCTGGTGATTGTTCGCGAGGTCCAGGATGAACAGGTCGTTGAAATCAAAACCGGGACGCCGGGCCCGGATTTCCGCCCCCGGCGCGGCCGCGTCAGCTATCGACATGGAACGATCGCCTCCCTCTTGTGCCCCGCACTCCAGTCCATCCGGACCCGCGTTTTCAGCCGCTCGGACTCGTGCCCCGCGGCGACGACCAGCGCCGTGTCCAGCCCCCGCTCCAGCCCGAGCGGCGAGTCCGTCCCCGACGTCACCGAGGCCCAGACATGGGTCAACTCCTCGATGAAGTCGTCCGGCCGCTTCTTGGCGACCTTCACCTCGCGCTCCGGCGCACCCGGCAGCCGCACGAACACCGCGTCCCCCTCCGGCGTGTGGTTCGCCACCCACTCCACCGTTCCTCGCGATCCCTGGATGCGGCACCGCTTGCGGGAGGGTCGCGTCAGCACGTCCTGCACCACACGCCCCTGGAACCCGGACTCCGTCCGCAGATTCCAGGACATGATCGAGTCGAAAATCGCCGCGCCTTCCCGGACATACGTGGCCATCGCTTCCACTTCCAGCACCCGCCCGAACCCGAAGACATGGGCGAAGTGCTGCCAGAGGTTGAGCGCGTGGGAATGCTCGCCGCTGGCGCCCCCCCCGCGCTCCCAGTACCCGAGGTAGGTGTCCTGCGGCCCGCTCAGCCACGGATGGGCGCGGAAAATCCCCTCCCAGTGCTCGCGGAACTCGACGTCGAGCGCCACGACCTCCCCGATCTCGCCGGACCGCGCAATCCCGGTCGCCAGCGCCGCGGCCCTGCCGACGACATGGTCGTACCCCACGAAGGCCCGGACTCCCGCCGCCTTCGCCGCCGCGAGCAGCTCCGCCGCGTGGTTCATGTGCGGCGGACACGCCGGCTTCTCCGCGAGAATCGCCCGCGGCGCCTCCTTCAGCGCGTCCAGCGCCAGCGCCAGGTGATGCTCCGGCGGCGTGCCGATCGCAATCAGGTCGAACCCGCCCCGCGGCGCGTCCCCGTTCAGGCACAGCCGGATCGCCGGATCCCAGGCGCCGTACCGCGACGGATAAATCTCCCCCTGCATCCGCTTCAGCGCCGCGCCGTCCAGGTCGCAGACCGTCACCTCCCAGCCGAGCGTCCGCGACGCCTGCGCGAGATGGTTCCCGATCGATCCGGCCCCGTAGATCTTGATGCGGTTGGACATGGCTCTCCCTGGTATGCGTACGGACCGCGCGGTCGAATCCGGGAGCGGATTCTAAGGCGGACCGGCAGGAATTGCACCCCCGGACCACTCCCGCCTCACCCCCGCAGGACGTAGATCCCCTCGCCGCCCAGCTCCGCGATCGGCGCGGCGTCAGACCAGGACAGGTCCCCACCCTGGTCCAGCGCCAGATAGGCCCCGAGCTTCTCCCCGATCTCCCGCCCCAACCCCTCGATCCGCCCCGCCCCCAGCGGCGCCGGCGCCTTCGCGCACCGGATCCACCCCGCACCACGCCACTGCTCCAGCATCGCCTGCCCGAGACGCGCCTCCCCCGCGAGCCACTCCCGGTACGCCGGAAGGCTCAGAACCCCCGCATGCTTCGCATCCCGCGCCGCATTCGGAATCCGCTTCGCCATGTCCGCCACCGCACCCTCCCCCCAGACCCCCTCGTAAAGCGCCCCCGCCACCCGTTCCAGCACCATCCCCAGCTCCCGGGCCCACCCCTCCACCATCCCGCGGTTCACCTGCCACAGGTCCGCGAGGGACATCGGCCAGCCGAGAAGCGTCCCCAGCGTGCGGTACGACCACCCCCGCAGGTTCGAGAACCCGGGGCACGCGAGAAGCATCGCCCCTCCCGGATTCAGCGACCCCCGGAGCCCTCGGAGCACTCCGACCGGATCGGTCAGATGCTCCGCGACGCCCGCCAGGAGGATCAGGTCGAACCGGCCATCGATCCTGGAAGCGTCGCCGACCTCGAAGCGCGCGTTGCGAAGGCCGCAGATCTCGGCGCCCGCACGCGCCAGCTCGACGGCGCGCGGCTCGAAATCCACCCCCGCCACCTCCCGAGCCTCCCGCGCGCAGTAGAACGCGAGGCGCCCCGCGCCGCACCCGACATCCAGCACGCGCGCCCCAGGGAGCGCGGGTTTCAGGAACTCCAGGAGCACCGCGTGCAGCCCCGCGGTCCGCGGATAGAGCCAGACATCCGACTGCGCGGCGTAGATCCGCCGGTACCGGGCCAGCTGTTCTTCGGACGTCACCTCGGCCATGCCACGCCCTCCTGGATGATCTCCCCGCGCGGGCTCCCCTACATCGCCGGCGCGATCGCCTCCGCCGCCCACCCCTGCTCCCAGTCGATCCGCACCCGCCCCCGGATCCCCTCCGACATGTGCCCCGCGGCGATCATCACCGCCGTGTCGAGCCCGCGCTCCAGGCTCACAGGCGACGGCTTCCCGTCCTTGTAGCTGAAATACACATGCCGCAGGAGCCCCTGATAGTCCTCCGCCCGCTTCTTGTGCACCGGCGTGATCTTCTCCGCCGCCCCGGACCGCTGCAGGAAAATCGCGTCGCTCTCCCCGGTGTGCAGGAACGACAGCTCAATCATCCCGTCCGCACCATGCACCCGCGCCCGCTTCCGCGCCGGCTTCGTCAGCAGGTCGCAGACCACGCGTCCGGAAAACCCGGAATCGGTCCTCAGGAGGGCATCGAAGCGCTCGTCGTACATCGCCTCACCGTCCTGCGCGTAGCTCACCATCGCCCCGACCTCCGCCACGCGCCCCTTCCCCAGCGCCGCCGCCAGCACGGTCCAGAGGTGAACCGCCTGGGCATGCTCCCCCGCCGCCCCGCCGCCCCGCTCCCAGTTCCCGAGGACCGCGTCGCTCACCCGGGAATGCCACGGCATTCCCTTCAGGATTCCGTCCCAGTGGTCCCGCCACTCGACCTCGATCGACTGCACTTCCCCGATCTGACGCGCCGAGACCATCTCCTGGAGCAGTTCCACCCCGCGGCTGACCGGGTGCTCGAACATGCAGTACCCGGGGATTCCCGCCGCCGCCGCCGCCTTCGCCAGCTCGTCCGCCCGCTCGAGCGACGGCGGACAGGGCGGCGACCCGAGCACCAGCGCCTTCGGCTTCTCCCCCAGCGCCTCGATTCCCGCCGCCACGGCCAGCGCCGGCTCGACCGCCACCAGGATCACGTCGAACCCCCCGCGCGGCCCCGCCGCCGACACCTCGGTCTGCACCGCCGTGTCCCACCGCCCGTGCCGGTTCGGGAAGATCTCCTTCTGCGCCCGCTTCAGCGCCTCCTCCGAGGCGTCCGCCATCACGACATCCCACCCCAGCGCGCGCGCCGCGGCCGTAAGGGCACAGCCGGACAGACCCGCCCCGAGCACCTTGCACCGCGTCGCCATGGAGGACCCCGAGAGAAGTGAGAGCGGCGATCCTCGCAGAAACGGGGTCAGAAGTGGAGAATTCGGGTCACCCGACCGAATCACCCTGAAACGGAGGAGACGCCGATGCCCGAACCCGCCCGCCGTCCGTCGCCGTTCCTGTTCCTCATCCTGGGGTCGCCCGCGCTGAAACTCGGCGGCGCGATCTGGCTCGGGTTCGGGATCGTCGGGCTCTGGACCGCGGTGAAGTCGGGGCCGAAGCCGGACCTGCGGATGTGGTTCATGTACGGGGAGCAGATGACGATGCTGCTGCTCCAGACGATCGCGGCCTTCGCGGCCGGGGATTTCTGCATGGCGATCGTGGACATGCACCGCGACGCGGCGCAGATCCGGGAGCGGCTCGAGAGGGGCTCCGGGGCCCCGCCGGCGGCCGCGGGTCCGGCCGCTCCGCCCCCCGCCCCGCGTTCCTGAGCCCCGCGGTTACTTTTTCGGGATCGACTTGAAGAACGGCACCACCTTGTCCCAGCAGGTGCTGTGCCCGACTCCCGGGATCATCTCCCGCGAGACGTTCTTCCAGCCGTTCGCGTCGCAGATCCCCTTCGCCTTGACCCAGGCGGGCTCCAGAAGCGTCTCGATGTACTGATCCTTGTCGCCCTGGAAGACCCTGACCGGCAGCGTCTCGCGCTCCGGCGCCGTGGACAGATCCAGGGAGTTGGAGAAGTTCGGGCAGGCCGGCGCCGCACCCCAGAGTTTCTCGGGATGCCCGAAGACCATCCTCCACGTCAGGTTCCCCCCTCCGCTGAACCCCGTGATGTAGATCCTGTCCTCGGCGTTGTACTCCTTGCGCACGTCCGCGAGGAACTGCAGCAGGCCCTCCTCGTCGAACTTCAGCCGGCCGAGCGTGTCCGCATTGAATTTCTCCAGGAGCCCCACGTCGTAGCTGTACTTCGCCTTCTGCTCGATCAGGTCGTTCGTGCTCGAAATCGACTGCGGCGTGATCACGATGCAGTTGAAGTCACTCCGCTGGTTGTCGGCGAAGTTCCGGATCGCCCCGAGAAAATTGCACCCCGCCCCCTCCACGTACACCACCACCGGCCACTTCTTCGCCGGCGTCCACCCCTTCGGCAGCACCATCCAGTAGTAGTTGTCCCGCCCCGTGGCCTGCTTCAGCACCGGGGCCTTCTCCGCGCACTTGAGCTCGATCTCCTTCACCATCTTCGCCCGGCCCGGATCGCTCTTCACCCGCTCCGCGCCCGTGATCAGCCTGTGCGCCCGCTCCCAGTCCTTCTTCCCCTGCGCCCCCCGCCACTCGGCGTCGATCACCGGCCCGACCAGCTTCGGCTCCAGTTCGTACGCCCGGACCAGGTACCCGTCGTGGACCGCATCGTCCTTCGACGGATGATTCTGCTTCGACAGCTCGACATAGAGCGGCGCCAGCTTCTTTCCGTACGTCGCCAGCTTCGCCTCGTACTCCTTTTTCGCTCCCTCGTCCGCCGCCGACTCCCCCGCCATCTTCTCCTTGAGAGCGCTCAGCCCCGCATTTCCGGGTTCGAGCCCCAGCGCCTCGTCGCACAGCCCCCGCCCCTCCGCGTTCAGCTTCTGCTCGCCGCACCACTTCGCCAGCTCCCCCAGCCCCGCCGCAATCCCCTTCTTCAGCGCCGTCGCCCGATCCCCGTCCTTGTCCTTTCCGGCGGACAGCACCGGGACGAGCAGCAGGAGTCCGACCGTCAGCCATCCGCGCATGGGTTCTCCGGGAGTCTTGAGAGACCGATGATTATAATGCCCCGCTTACTGCCAACCTCATTCAGGAGTCGTGCATGAAGCGTTTTCTGCCGTGTCTTCTGGTGCTGGCCGTCGGGTGCAGCAGTTCGGAGAAGTCCGGTGACGGTTCCGCGGGGGAGCAGGCGAAGAAGCGGGGCGACGAGCTGGCGCTCCAGGGTGACCTGGCCGGAGCGGAGGCCGAATTCACGGCGGCGATTGCCGCGGACGGCAATTACGCCGCGGCGTGGAACAACCGCGGAAACGTGTACCTGAGGCAGGGGCAGGTCGACCGCGCCATTTCCGATTTCGACCGGGCCGCGGCGATTGTCCCGTCGGACGCGCGCCCGCTGGCCAACCGGGGGTGGGCCTGGTACCTGAAGAAGGACCTGGTCAAGGCCAGGGCCGACCTGGACGGCGCGCTGAAGATCGATCCGAAACACCATGCGGCGCTGTACCGCCGCGGACGTGTCCTGTGGGCCGCCGGCGACCTGGTCGGCGCCGAGCGCGACCTCGCCGCCTGCGCGCAGGGCAGCCCGGGCGATGCCGACGCGCTTGCCTCCCTCGGGGAAGTCCGGATCCGCCTGCTCCGCTTTGACGATGCGACCCAGGCCGTCGACGCCGCGCTCAAGGCGAATCCGAAGCACCCGGCCGCGCTGAATGCCCGGGGCGTCGTCGCCCACCACAAGGGCAACCACGCGAAGGCGATCGCCGATTACACGGCCGCCATCGCCGCGGATCCCTCCGACCCGATGTACTGGTACAACCGCGGCATCTGCCAGCTGGACGAGAAGCGGAACAAGGAGGCGATTGCGGACTTCGACGAGGCGATCCGCCTGAACCCGAAGAACCCGTCTTCCTGGAAGCTGCGCGGCTTCGCGAAGTTCACCGATGGCCAGGGCGACCTGTGCCTTCCGGACTACCGCGAGGCGCTCCGGATCGCCCCGGCCAACTGGCCCGACCGGAAGGAAATCGAGGAGTGGCTGGCGAAGGACAAGAAGTAGCCCGACCGGTCCCGGCGACCCCGTCGACCCGCCCCCCCGGGCCCCAGGCCCGGGGGGTTCTTGTCGGCCCTACCGCGTCTTCGCGGCGTCCGGGCCGGGTCCCTTCCTGTGAAGGACGATCCGCCCGCCGTCCACCTTCGCCAGGATCCGGTCGCCGTCCACGAACTTCCCCTCCAGGATCGCCAGCGCCAGCGTGTCCTGCAGCCGCTTCTGAATCGTCCGCTTCAGCGGCCGGGCGCCGTACTGCGGGTCGTAGCCCTCGCGCGCGAGAAGAGTCCGCGCCTCCGGGGAGACCTCGATCGAAAGCTGGCGGTCCGCCAGCAGCTTCGTGAGCCGCTCCAGCTGCACATCGACGATCTGCGCGATGTGCTCCTGGGTCAGCGCGTGGAAGATGATGGTCTCGTCGATGCGGTTCAGGAATTCGGGGCGGAACCGCTGGCGCATTTCCGCCTGGACCTGGTCGGCCATCGCGCGCCAGGCGGCGGATTTCTCGTCCTTCCCGGCCAGCTGCTGGATGAGCGGCGAGCCGATGTTGCTGGTCATGATGATGACCGTGTTCTTGAAATTCACGACCCTCCCCTGGGAGTCGGTCAGCCGGCCGTCGTCCAGGATCTGCAGCAGCACGTTGAAGATGTCGTTGTGCGCCTTCTCGATCTCGTCGAACAGCACGACCGAGTACGGGCGCCGCCGGACCGCCTCCGTGAGCTGCCCGCCCTCGTCGTGCCCCACGTAGCCGGGAGGCGCGCCGATCAGGCGCGAAACCGAGTGCTTTTCCATGTACTCGGACATATCGATCCGCACGATGTTCTGGTCGGAGTCGAACAGGAATTCCGCCAGCGCGCGCGCGAGCTCCGTCTTCCCGACCCCCGTCGGACCCATGAAGATGAACGAGCCGATCGGCCTGTTCGGATCCTGAAGCCCTGCGCGCGCGCGGCGCACCGCCTCGCAGACGGCCCGGACCGCCTCCGCCTGCCCGATCACCCGCCGGCCGAGCCGCTCCTCCATCCGGAGCAGCCTCTCCACATCCCCCTCCAGCATCTTGCGGACCGGAATCCCCGTCCACCGCGACACGATCGCCGCGATGTCCTCCTCCGTGACCTCCTGCCGGACCATCGCGACGCCGCTCTGCTGGACTTCCTTCAGTCTCGCCTGCTCCGCCGCGATCTGTTTCTCCAGCCCCGGGATCGTCGAGTACCGGATCTCCGCGACCTTTTCCAGATTTCCCTCGCGCTGGAGCTGCTCCTGCCTCCCCTTCGCCTGCTCGATCGCCTCCCCGAGCGCCGCGAGGTTCTTCACCACCCCCTTTTCCGACTGCCACTGCGCCTTCAGGTGCCCCGACCGGTCGCGCAGTTCCGCGACCTCCTTCTCGATCGCCGCGAGCCGGGACTTCGACCCCTCGTCCTTCTCCTTCTTCATCGCCTGCGCCTCGATCTCGAGCTGCAGGATCCGCCGCTCGAGCTCGTCCATCTCCTGCGGCATCGAGTCGAGCTGGAGCCGGATCCCGCTCGCCGCCTCGTCCACCAGGTCGATCGCCTTGTCCGGCAGAAACCGGTCGCTGATATACCGGTGCGACAGCCGCGCCGCCGCGATCAGCGCCGTGTCCCGGATCGCCACCCCGTGGTGCACCTCGTACCGCTCCTTCAGCCCCCGCAGAATCGAAATCGTGTCCTCCACCGTCGGCTGGTCCACCAGCACCTGCTGGAAACGCCGCTCCAGCGCGGGATCCTTCTCAATGTGCTTCCGGTACTCGTCCAGCGTCGTCGCCCCGATGCAGCGCAGTTCCCCGCGGGCCAGCGCGGGCTTGAGCAGGTTCGAAGCGTCCTGCGCGCCTCCCTCCGAGGCGCCGGCGCGCACGATCGTGTGGAGTTCGTCGATGAAGAGGACGACCGCCCCCTCGGCCGCCGTGATCTCCTTCAGGATCGCCTTCATCCGATCCTCGAACTCCCCGCGGAATTTCGTCCCCGCCACGACGGCGCCCATGTCGAGAGCCAGAACCCGGCGCCCCTTCAGCCCTTCCGGAACGTCCCCCTCGATGATCCGCCGCGCGAGCCCTTCCACGATCGCCGTCTTCCCGACCCCGGGCTCCCCGATCAGCACCGGGTTGTTCTTCGTCCGCCTGGAAAGCACCTGCATCACACGCCGGATTTCCTCGTCCCGCCCGATCACCGGGTCCAGCTTCCCTTTCCGCGCAGCCTCCGTCAGGTCCCGACAGTATTTCTCCAGGACCTGGTACTTCCCCTCCGGCTCCGGGTCCGTCACCCGCTGGCTCCCCCGGACCTCGACCAGCGCCTTCAGAACCGCCTCACGCGCCACCCCTGCCGCCTTCAGCGCCCGCGCCTCCGCGGACAGCGCGAGCAGGAAATGCTCCGCCGAGACGTAGTCGTCCTTGAGCCCGTCCGCTTCCTTCCGGGCCGCTTCCATCAGCGAGCGGAATCGCGCCCCCATCCCGAGTGAGGACCCGCCGCTGACGCTCGGGAGCTTCCGCAGGTCGCGCTCGAGCTCCCCGCGCACCCGATCGGGCGGAACCCCCAGCTTCCCCAGAATCGGGACGACAATCCCCCCCTCCTGCTCGAGCAGGGCAACGCCCAGGTGCTCGGGGAGAAGTTCCGGGTGGCCCTTCGATTCCGCGAACTGCTGGGCGGCCTGAAGGGCTTCCTGCGATTTGGTCGTGAATTTATCGAGGCGCATGGCTTAAGGAATCGCAAATCCGGTGCCACTCCCCCGGCTCCCGGCCCCCCGGTGGCCCGGGCCGCGCCCCGGACCCGCGTGCCAGTTTGACAGGCCCGCTGACGCGACCTACTTGGGGCGTTTCATGTAGGCATTGAACGCGTCGTTCAGCGAATCCTTGTTCACCACGGGCCGCACGTCCTCAATGTTCGAGAACAGCGACAGGATCGCCTTTTCGCAGTCGATGAACGTGTTCCACCTCGGATCCGTGCCGTCCCCGCGCACGTCCTCGACGAACACAATATGACGCTGGCCGTCCCGGTTCAGCGCGATCACCTTCGTCCAGTACCCCTCCGCACGGAATCTCGTCCAGTCGACCGACGCCTCTCCGGGAAGCTCGAAGAACCCCTTCTTGTACAGGTACGCATACAGCGACTGCGTGGCCGAGTGCTTGATCTCCTTCCAGCTCGTCTGGATCCCGTCCCGCTTCACCAGCGGCTCAAACGGGCCCCCGAACGTGCCGTCCATGATCCACCCCCGCGTGTACATCAGGAGGTAGGTCGTCCCCGGGCTCCCCTCGCCCTTGCGCCAGTCCCCTTTCTTGCCGTACTGCAGGAAGGCGATCTCCATCCTCTCGTTCGAGGGCTTGTCGTTGGCGCCGCTCTCGATCTCGATCGGACCGTCGTCCGATCCGTCGCCCCCGCCGTTCCCATTTCCCGCACAGCCCCCCACGAACGGGATCGCCGCGGCCAGCCCCCACAGCGCGGCCAGAACCGTCAGCCGCCGGATCCCGCCCATCACTTTCCTCCCAGCCGCGCCTTGACCCAGGCGTCATCGGGTGTGCCGTAAATCGTGATCTCGTCGAACTTCGCATCGCTGCCCAGCAGGAAAAACCCCAGCGTCCCCTTCCGGTAGTCCTCGTCCTGCGCCTCGAGCACCTTCTTCCCGCCGAGGTACACGCTCACATTCTTCCCCGCCCGTGAAATCCGGACGCGCACCGTCTGCCCCCGCACAGGCTTCGGGTCGGTCGCCGCACCCAGCGTGACGAAGGGCGGCTGCTCCCCGCCGGCCCACTTGATCAGCGCAATCTGCTTGAAGTCCGGATTCCCCAGCGCACCCAGCAGCTGCGGATTGAGGACCCCGCCCAGCAGCGCCATGTAGCTGCGCCCGGCGCCGTCGTTGCAGACGCTCATGCCGATGTTCTTCTCGACGCCCGGCGTAATGTCGAGCTCCACCGACAGGTCGCCGGTCATCGGCACGTTCCAGGAAATCCCGCGGGTCACCTCGTCCGTCGCACTCCCGCTCATCGCCTGCGCGTCCTTGTCCCAGCGCCAGGTTCCTCCCGCCACCGTCCAGTCCTGCAGCTGGTCCTCACGGCTGAAGTCGTACTTGATCTCCACCGCACCCTTCGGATACGTGCGCACAACCTGCCCTTTCAGGATCGACTGCAGCCCGGCATTGTCCGTCCCCCCGACCTTCCCGTCACACTCCGCAAGCCGCTTCTGAATCGTGTCCTTCCGGTCCTTCACCCACGCCGTCGCCGCAAACTCCGAAAGCAGCCGCTGAAACTTCCCTTTCGCCTCCGGATAACGCTTGGCGTTGAACGCGTCCAGCGCCTCGTCGTAAATCTTCTTCGCCGCCAGCTCCGTCTCGCCCAGCGCCAGCTCCCCCAGCCGCTCCAGGTACCACTTCGCACGCTCCACGGACTCCTTCGAAGCGCGATCCATCTCCTCCGCCGCACGTTTCCGATCGCGCTCGTCCGCCGTGAAGTAGAAGAGCAGGCCGAGCCGGAAGTGGTGGGCGCCGCGTTCGGAGGCCTTCTTTTCCGCGGGCAGCGCGTTCAGGGCGACCGTACAGAGGACCGCGATGTCGACCTCCTCCGCGCGCGTGAGCTGGAGCTCGCTGGAGCCGCCGGTCAGGAAGCTGTAACCGACCCTGTCCCCGTCCCGGGAGGAGATCCTCACCTCGAAATTCTTGATCGGGAGTTTTTCTTTGGACTTGATCGCGACGTCCGCGCCGCGCGCTGCCTCGACCAGGATCATGTTCATCGAGGTGACGTCGTCGATCATCGCGCTGATCCGCTCGCGCACCTCGATCATCTCCGGGTCCTGCATGAACTGGCCGCAGTGCGAGAGCGCCTCCTTGTATTTCCGCTCGTACAGCAGCTTCTCGAGCCCCGGCCAGAATTCGGTGTCGAAGCGGCGGCGGCCGATCTCCGCGAGCTGGACCGCGTAGTCCTCGGCGGCCTTCCGGATCTCTTCCCGCAGCCTGTCGGCCTGCTCTACGACGACGGGAGACCCGTAGGACTTGACCCCCTCCAGAGCGGCGATCGCCTTGTCGAACTCCCGTGCGTCCCGGAGCGCGGTCGAGGCGCCCCGGTCCTTCGCCCAGCGGGTCTCGATGTCCTTCCGCAGGGAATCCAGCAGCGCCGTGTACGTCTCCGCCGTCGGCGTCCCGTTCAGGTGCGGCATCCACTTCGATTCCGCGGCCAGAATGGCGGCGAAGAGCCGTCCCTCCCCGCGGATCGGCGCGATCTCCTTCTCGATCTGCTGCAGGAGCGCTCGTGCGGAGACGTCGAGGCCGTCTCGGAATTTCTGCCGTTCGGCGATCCCCCGGTTCTCCCAGTCCGTCTTGCGGTGCGCGGCGAGGAACTCCTCGATCCGCTCCTCGATGTCGCGGTAACGCACGGGGTCGTTCCTGTTGACCTCGATGAAGCCGGTCAGCGCCTTGAACTCCGCGTCGATCTTCTTCTCGCGTTCGGCGTCCAGGTCGACGATCGGCACATCCGGGGGTTTCTCGCCGGTCGTCGACTCCCCCGTCTTCGATCCCGACGGGGTCGATGCGGTCTTCCCTCCGTCCGGTTCCGGCGCCGGTTTCTTCCCCCTGGTCAGCGCAATCGCCCCGCCCAGGATCGCCAGCGCCGCAATGCTCGCCACCGCGATCGGCACCGCCGGGTTGCCCTTCCGGGGCACGCTGTCCCGGTGAACCGCCGCGAGCCGCGGCTTGTGCCCGCTCTCGCCGGGGGGGCCTCCCGCCGGGGCGATCGGCACGGCCGGGGAGAGGGTTTTCTTCGCCGAAGCGACCTTGGCGTGGACCAGCGGGCGCCCGGACAGCGCGTTTTCCAGGTCGAGCGCCATCTGCCCGGGCTCCTCGTACCGGTCTTCCCGGCGCTTCTGCATCGCCTTGACGACGATCGCGTTGGCCTCCGGGGAGAGGTCGGTCTTCACCTTGATCGGGGGAACGAGGTCCTCGGTGATGTGCTTGGTCATGACGACGCTCGGGACCGTCCCGTCGAAGGGGACCTTGCCGGTCAGGAGGTGGTAGAGGCTCGCCCCGAGGGAGTAGATGTCGCTGCGGATGTCCGTGTCGGCCTCGCCCCGCGCCTGCTCGGGGCTGATGTAGTTCGGGGTGCCGACGGCCAGCCCGGCCTGCGTGAGCCCGACGTCCCCCTGCTCCTGCTTGGCCAGCCCCAGGTCGCAGAGTTTCGCCACGCCGTCCCGCGTCACCATGATGTTCTCGGGCTTCACGTCGCGGTGAACCAGCTTGTGCCGGTGCGCGTGCTCCAGGGCCTTCGCAATCTGCATCCCGATTCCCAGGGCGTCCTTCTCCGGCAGCCACTTTCCGTCCGTCAGCTGCTTCGAAATCGTCTGCCCGTCCACGAACTCCATCACGAAGTAGTAAAGACCCGCCGCCACGCCGACATCGATTCCCTGGATGATGTTCTCGTGGTTCAGCTTCGCGACCGCCCGCGCCTCCCGCAGGAAGCGCTCGCGGAATCCGGAATCCTTCGCCAGCTTCGGCGGGAGGACTTTCAGCGCCACGATCCGGTCCATCGAAATCTGCCGCGCCTGGAAGACCGCGCCCATGCCGCCCTGCCCGATCTTCTTCTGCAGCTCGTACCCGGGGATCGTGTCCTTCTCCAGCGTCCCACGGTCCGACAGCGGCTTCGCGGCGATCTCCCGGTACTGCTCCTTCGTCAGGTGCCCCTTGTCGAGCAGGATCTCCGCCAGCGGCTTCGGGCTGATCCCCATGTCCCGCATCTTCTGCTGGATGTCGAGCCCGTCCTGGATCTGCTCAGGAGTGCAGAGCCCGGCCTTGGTGACGGCCTGCAGAGTCGGGTCGGCGGCTTCGGCCATGGTGTCCCGGAAGGGAGTTCTGGAATTTGAAGGCGAATTGTAGCGACTGGGGCGATCGACCGTCCAAGCGATTCTCCGGGAGAGCGGGCGGGCGGACACAGCGGGATCCGCCCCGAGGGATCCGCGCCGCCTCTCGCTCCCTCCCATATCCCGGCGCATCGCTTCCCCGGGTCGGAGCCCCGCGGCCGGCGCCCGCGGGCGGGGAGCTCGTGCGTGCTCCCCTCGGGACCCTCACGGCCGCGGCGCGGCCTGACCCCGCTGCCTCAGGGTGCCTCCTCGATCCGGACCGTCGACCCGGACCGGTGCGGGCCCGGCACCGTCTGAACGGTCCCGGTCGGCCACCGCACGGTGATCGTCTCCGCCGCCTCCGCCGCCCCGATCCCGAAATAGAGCGGCTGGCTGCTCTGCCCGAAGTACCCGGATTTCCCGTCGTGCAGCTGCACCTGGGTCCGCCCACCGGCCGACACGCTGACCACCGCCCCCAGACCGTCGCGGTTCGAACGCGTTCCCCTCAGCCTCACGACCAGCGACCGCACCACCTCGCGCGCCGACAGATCGCTCACCAGCACCTGCGGGACGTCGCCGTATTCGTTCGTGATGATGTCCAGATCCCCGTCCCCGTCCAGATCGAAAATCGCCGAGGACCGCGAGCCCCGCGCCCCCCAGACCGTGAGTTCCCCCTGGCGGCCTTTGCAGAGCGGATGCCCCTTGTCCTCGCCGTCGGCGTCGAGCCGGAACCAGGGAAGGGAGAGGCGCTTCCGCGGCTCGACTCCCACGATGAACTCCGCATCGGCGAACCGCACCCCCTTCACGTTCAGCAGGACCGAGTTGGTGGAGTACCGGAAGGGGTAATTCATCGCGCCGGTCACGAACAGGTCGGGCCATCCGTCGGCGTTCAGGTCCCCGGAGCTGACCCCCCAGGGCCACCCCGTCTCCACGTTCGCCGCGTCGGACGATTCCTCGAAGACGCCGCCGCCCCGGTTCACGAACAGCGCGTTTCCGAGCACGTGCTTCCCGTCCGTTCCGAGCAATTCCAGCGGGGACCGGTCCTCCGGCCGCAGTTTCCATTTTTCCCTGTCCGGCATCAGGGGAACCATCATGTCCGTGTGCATGTCGACGATGTAGAGGTCGAGCCGCCCGTCCCCGTTCCAGTCGAGCACCTTCAGACCCATCGAACCGAACGGCGCCTGCGGGAACATCTCCCGGCCGCGACTGCGGAACTTCCCTTCGCCGGCGTTTTCCCAGAGGTCGTCGTATCCCTGCATGCAGAGGACGTAGAGGTCCACCCGGCCGTCGTCGTTGCAGTCGAAGGGGGTCGCGTCCCCCGACCACGCCGCGTGGACAAGCCCGGAGGGCCCGGAGACGTCCGTGAACGTTCCTTTCCCGGTGTTCCGGTACAGGAGGGACTGCTCCCGGCGGTGGGGATGCAGGTGCCCGGCGAAGGCATCCTTGAGCGCGATGAAGCGGCCGTCGCCGCGTTTGACCGGTTCGGTGAACACGCCGGTCTGGGTGACGAACAGGTCGAGGAACCCGTCGCTGTCGTAGTCGAAAAAGACCGCGCCGGCGCCGTGGCCGGTGACGCCGCCGAGCCCGGCGGCTTCGGTGACGTCGGAGAAGCGGCCGCGGCCGTCGTTGGCGAAGAGTGCATTTCCGGCGCGGACGGAGGTGACGAACAGGTCCGGGTCGCCGTCGTTGTCGTAGTCGGCGAAGGCGGCGCCGACGCAGGCGCGGTCCTGGAGGAGGACGGGGGAGTCCTGTCCGACGTCTTCGAACCTGCCGCCGCCGAGATTGCGGAAGAGGCCGCACGGGCCGACCTGGTTGACAAAGAAAACATCGGTCAGACCGTCCCCGTCGATGTCCGCGACGGCGAGCCCCGTCCCATGGTCGTAGTGATTCGGGCGATAGGTCCGGCCGGTGTCCTGGCTTGCACCGTGCACAAAGGTGATCCCGCTGGCGCCGACGCGGTCGGCGTACCGGAATCCGCAGGGCACATCGATCACCGCGGCGCCGGCGAGCTGTGCCCCCTGCCGCAGGCGGAGCCAGTCGGTGTCGGCGAGGTCCGGCGGCGCGTCGATGCGGCCCGGCGGGCCCTCGGCGGCGAGGCTGGCGAGCGCCGAGCGCAGTCCCGCCTGTCCCTCTCCGGAGAGTGCGTCGAACACCCCCCTCACCCGGCCGCCGGCATCGACCAGGACCAGGCTCTGGCTGTGCAGAATCGGCATCGCGGGGTCGGCCTGCTCTGAGACCGGGAGCCTGAACCCGCCGGTCACCAGCCGGTGGACCGCCTGCCGGGTCCCCGTCAGGAACGTCCACACCCCCGCGTCGGCCCCCTGCGCGCGCGCGTACGGCTCCAGCACCCCGGGCCGGTCGTGGTCGGGGTCCACGCTGAACGACACGAATCGGAACTTCGTCGCCTCAGGCCAGGACGCCACTTCGCCCGCCAGCCGGGATACCTCCGCGCTGATCAGAGGGCACGTACCGGCGCAGCGCGTGAAGATGAAGCTGGCGACCCAGATCTGCCCCGCGAGATCGTGCAGTCCCACGGACTCGCCGCGCTCATTCTCGAGCACGAATTCGGGGAGCCGCAGGATCACCGGCAGCGCCGGCCCCGCGACCGCGGGGACCCCGGATCGGTCGGTCTCACCGCCCGCCGCGGGCGCCCCTGCGGGCTCCGAAGCCGGGCCGGAGGCCCTCGTCCGGACGGCGATGATCCCTCCGCCCACCAGAACCACGACGACAAGAATGCCCGCCCCGATCCACGCAGCACGGCTCATCTGGCACCCCTCCCGGTTTCCCTCTCCCACCGACGGAACTCCGCCGCTGTCTCCACGACCAACCGCCCGCTCGTCTCCCCGGTGGCCGGCAGCCCGCACATTTCGTCGGACCGGATCTCAAACGTCCCCGGCCGCTCCGCTCTGAACCGGTACTCCGCCGGAATCCCCGGCGTGGCAAACGTCCGCAGTCCGATTCCCGGCGCTGAAAAGATACAGAGGTAGTCGCGGCTTTCGATCGAAATCTTCACGTCCGCACCCACAGGGACATGGATCTCCCGGCCGCACGCCAGCCCGCCCCCGTCCCCCCCGCCGGCCCGGACCGTCGCAGTCCACCGCACGTCCTCCGACACGATCGCCACATCCACCGCGGCCGGCACAGCCGGCCCGGGATCCGAACAGCCCGCCAGCGCCACCCCCAGGAAGACCCGGGACACCAGACGCGAAACGACCGGAACGGGGGATTTCACTCCCTCGCACCTTATCAGAGCCCCCCCGCGGCCCCGCAGACTTCGTCGCGACACTCCGCCCACATGCGGAATCTCCCTTCCCTCTCCCCGCGCATTTCTGCTACCGTGCCCCCCCTTCATGACACGCTTTCAGGATCTGGGACTGATCCCGCCGCTGCTCGAAGCGCTTGCGGCGGAGGGCTACGAACACCCCACGCCGATCCAGGCCGCGGCCATCCCGCACGCGCTGACCGGACGGGATATCCTCGGCTGCGCGCAGACGGGGACGGGGAAGACGGCGGCGTTCGCGCTGCCGATCCTGCAGCAGCTCTCCGCGGAACCCATCCCCACCCCGCGCGCCGCGCGCGCACTGGTCCTCGCGCCGACCCGCGAGCTCGCGACCCAGATCGAGGAGCGCTTCACCGCCTACGGGAAATCGACCGGCCTGCGCTCGACCGTCATCTACGGCGGCATGGCCCAGGGGCCGCAGGTCCGCGCCGTCCGGGCCGGCCTCGATGTGATCGTGGCCACCCCGGGGCGGCTTCTCGACCTCATGGGCCAGATGGTGGTCTCCCTCGGAACCATCCGCTTCCTCGTCCTCGACGAGGCCGACCGCATGCTGGACATGGGCTTCCTCCCGGACGTCCACCGGATCCTGATGCGCGTCCCGCTTCGCCGCCAGACGATGCTCTACAGCGCGACGCTCCCCCGCGAAATCCTCGACCTGGTGCACAACAACCTCCACGACCCGGTCAAGGTGGAGACCTCCCCGTCCTCGACCACCGTGGAACGGGTCAAGCAGCTGGTCGTGCACGTCGAGACCGGGCGGAAACTGCGGGCGCTGGAAAAAATCGTGTTTGCGCCTGGAGACATGAGGGCGCTCGTGTTCACGCGGACCAAGGAAGGCGCGAACCGGGTGGTGGAGCAGCTGAACCGGGGCCCCTACCGGGCGGATGTCATGCACGCCGACCGGTCGCAGAGCGCCCGCGAGAAGTCGCTGGAGAGCTTCAAGAAGGGCGACACGCGCGTCCTGGTCGCGACGGACATCGTCTCGCGCGGGCTGGATGTGGACGGCGTGACGCACGTGATCAACTACGACGTGCCGGACGAGCCGGAGGCCTACGTGCACCGGATCGGCCGGACGGCGCGCGCCGGGGCGAACGGGATCGCGATCACCCTGTGCGAGCCGGTCGAACGGCGGAAACTGTCCGCGATCGAAAAGACGATCCGGATGGAAATCCCCGTCGCGGCCGGTTCGGCGCCGCGGGATGCGGCCCCGCCGCCTCACGGGAGCGGAGGACATGCGCCCCGGACCTCCCCGGGTTCGGCGAGTCGGGCAAGCCGCTCCGCGCGCGCTACGGCTTCTCGTTCTTCTGCCGCTGGCTCGTCGGGTTCCTCGACGCGCTGCTCGTCGACAAGGCGAGCCTCGTCGGCAACTCGATGGGCGGACGGATCTCGCTCGAGGTCGGCCTGCGCCACCCGGAGCGCGTCGACAAGCTCGTCCTGCTCGCGCCGTCGATGGCGTGGCGGAGCTACCGGCAGCTCGCCCCGCTCGCCCGCCTCCTGCGACCCGAGATGGGCCTCGTCCCCATCCCGCTCCTGCGCGCGCAGGTGCTGCTGACCCTCCGCTCGCTCTTCGTGACCGCGGTCCCGCCGGCCTGGATCGACGCGGCCGTCGACGAGTTCCTCCACGTGTTCTCGTCGCCGC
>JABWAY010000026.1 GCA_013360825.1 Candidatus Brocadiia bacterium
GACCGCGATCCGGCGCTCGCGCGTCCGGGATGCGTCCAGCCGCTGGAGCACCAGCCCGGCGGCGGCCAGCACGCAGACCAGCGCCGCGACCAGGTCTTCGCGGAGAAAGGCGATCCCGTACCACGACAGCCAGGTGCTGTCCGCGTGGAGGAACCCTGCGACCAGCGCGGCCGCCCGGCCGAAGGCCACAAAGGCCAGCCCCATCATCGCGGCGAGCGCCAGCAGGCTCAGCGCCATCGAGAGCCGCCTCAGCACCGCATGATTCGCGAGGACCCGCG
The DNA here is from genome assembly GCA_013360825.1 of Candidatus Brocadiia bacterium. GTDB lineage: Bacteria > Planctomycetota > MHYJ01 > WSZJ01 > WSZJ01 > WSZJ01. Next base: position 279 of record JABWAY010000026.1, read on the forward strand.
CGCGCCCGGCCTCGTCCGGCGCCGCTTCCCATGTCCCGGCGCCGGGGTCCCCGAAGACCGCCAGCGTCAGCCGCCCGAGGATCGGGAGCATGGGCTCCCGGACCGGGCTCCAGCAGGGGAACGGGCGTTCGATCGCCACCCGGTAGTAGCCCGCCGCGTCGCCCCCCAGCTGCGGCGAGGCGTTCTCCACCTGGCCCGCCTCCACGGCCGCGAGGACCTCGGTCCGGCGGACCGCCCCCCATCCGATCAGCGCCAGGAATGCCAGGCCGGCCAGAATCCAGCGACGTCGTTCGGCGGGAAGGGGGGGCACCCGGGGATTGTACGGCGCATCGTCCGCGACGGCGCCGGGGAGCTTTCCGTGCCCGCTTCTGCGCTGCGCCGATTAGACTCCGTCCCCTATGACAACCTCCGAGACTCGATTCTGCGCCGCCGTGCTCCTGGTCGCCTCGCTCGCCGCCTCCGCGCGCGCGGATGACCGGATCGACCTTCGCTGGACGCTGGCGGAGGGGGATGTCTTCGCCCTGTCGATCGACAGCGAGCGCGAGAGCCGGATGATGACGGCGAAGGACCCGATCGTGACGAAATTCCGGATGAAGGTCGCCGCCGACCTGAAGATCGACAGCATCGGTCCGGACGGGACCGCCGCGGTCACCCTGGAGTTCCGGACCTTCACCGGAGTCATCGCGGCGTTCGGATTCGAGACGCCGCTCGATCCGGAGCAGTCGGACGTTTCGGGGAAGTCGGTGACCGGAACGCTGACGCCGCGCGGCGACCTGAAGCTGGACCGGAAGGCGCTGAAAGGCGTGGTGGAGGCCCACGACATCTCGGAGGAGTTCGGCGCGCTGTTCCCCGTCGTCCCCGGGGAGGGGGTGTCGGTCGAGACCGGGTGGGCGGCGACGGTCGAGGATCGGGAGGAGGAGTGGGCGGTGCTCGGCTCCTCGGACGGGGCCGTGAAACTGGCGGGAACCTGCAGGGCGGACAAGCAGGGGGACCTCGGGGAGACGAAGACGAGCTACGTGGCGAAGGGGACGATGTCGGCGAGCGTGAGCCTCGACGGCGGGCACCCCACGCAGGTCGCCGTCGAGTGGACGGAGGACTCCCGGCTGATCGGGAAGGACTCGCGGCTGGAGACCGGCATGACGCTGAAGCGCACGGTCGAGGTGGCGAAGAAGCCGCGCTGATCAGGGCGGGGGGGATTCCGCGGTCCGGCGGCGAAGCTGGCCGCAGGCCGCTTCCCCGTCCGCGCCGCGCTGCTTCCGGATGTGAACGACCACGCCGTGTTCCCGCAGGATCTTCCAGAACCGCGATGCGCGCTCCGGCGGCGTCGCCCGGAACGGGAGCCCGTCCACCGCGTTGTGCGGGATCAGGTTCACGTGAAACGCCCGCCCGCGCAGGACCCGGGCCAGCTCGACGGCCATTTCCTGAGAGTCGTTCACGCCGTCGAGGAGCACGTAGCTCACCGTCACGTGCCGCCCGGTCCGTTCCCGGTATGCCTGCGCGGCGTCGATCGTCTCGGCGACCGGCCACAGCTTCGGGGCCGTCCGCACGATCGAGGCCCGCGTCGCGTCGTCGGGGGCGTGAAGGGAGATCGCCAGGTGCGGGGGGGACTTGGAGCCGGCGAGAACGTCCATGCCCGGGAGAATGCCGACGGTCGACACGGTGATTCCGGACGGAGGGAGCGCGCCGGCGTGCCGGTGCGTCAGGTTGCGGACCGCGCGGGCGACGTTCGCGGCGTTGTGGAGCGGCTCTCCCATTCCCATGAAGACCACCGTGGAAAGCCGCAGGCCGCGCGCCGCGGCTTCGCGGCGGAGCAGGAGCGCCTGCAGCGTGATTTCCCCGGCGTCGAGGTTGCGGGTCAGGCCGCCGAGCCCGCTGGCGCAGAACGAGCATCCCGCCGCGCAGCCGACCTGGCTCGAGACGCAGGCCGCAGCCGTGGGGCGCCGCTTCCGCCCTGTCCCGTCCTCGCGGTTCCGCGCGCTCATCGCGAGCCGCGACTCCGTGCCGCGGACCCCGGGGATCAGGACGCACTCGACGGCGCGGCCGTCGGCGAGGGAGACCAGGAGCTTGGTCGTTCCGTCCGGCGCGTCGACGCGGGAGATCTCGGACGGAACGGAGAGGGACCGGCCGGCGGCCGCGTCCCGGAGTGCCCTCCCATGCCACGGCTCGGGATGGAGGAGGTAGGCCGCGCGCAGCGATTTCTGCACGTTCTCCGGAGGGGCCTTCGCGGACAGCTCCTCCAGCAGGTCCTCCACGCGCGCTTCGAACAGCGACGGGTCGGGCATCAGCGCTTCCGGTAGACGACTTTCCCGTCGACGATCGTCAGAACGACGAGCGCGTCGGCCATCCGGGCCGGGCCGCAATCGATGGGGTCCTCGTTGAAGACCACGAGGTCTGCCCTGCGTCCCGGGGCGATCGACCCCTGGAGGTGGTCGAGGCCGGCGGCCCAGGCGGAGCCGCGGGTGTAGGCCAGGAACGCATCCCAGGGTGCGATGCACTCACCGGGGGTCCAGGGGGACCCGTCGTCCTTCGGCCGGAGGACGGCGCCTTTCAGGGACCGCCGCGGATCGGGGGGCTCCACGGGGACGTCGGTGCCGAAGGCCAGCGCCGCGCCGGCCTTCAGCAGGCTCATGAGCGGAAACGTCCGCTTCGACCGTTCCGGCCCCCACAGCCGTTCCGCCGTCTCGACGTCACCCATGAGCTGGCACGGCTGCACGCTGGCGATGACGCCGAGCTGGCCGAATCGGGGGATGTCCTGTTCCGAGATGCACTGCGCGTGCTCGATCCGCTGGCGGAGGCCGTTCGCGGCGGTCGCGGCCTTCGCGCCCTCGAAGGCGTCGAGGGCATTCCGCACGGCGCGGTCGCCGATGGCGTGGATGGCGCAGGCAATCCCGTTCTCCGCCGCCTTCTTCACGATCGCCGCCATCTCCGGGGCGGTCAGGACTTCCATCCCCTTCGAAGCGGATCCCACGTAAGGTTCCAGCATCGCGGCGGTCCCCGAGCCGAGTGAACCGTCCGCGTACAGCTTGATTCCGCCGAACCGCAGCCAGTCCCCGCCGAACCCGCTCCGCAACCCCAACCCGATCAGGCGGTCCAGGTCCTGCGCGGCGAACCACAGCGTCAGGCGCACGCCGAGCATCCCCGCCCGGTCCTGCTTCTGGAGCAGCCGGAACGCTTCCTCCAGCTCGAGATCTTTTCCCATCGACCCCGAGAGGATGTCGGCGCTGGCGATCCCGAGGGTGTGGAACTGGTCGGTTGCGTCGCGCAGGCCGCCGAGGACGGTGCGTTCGGGTGGGGAGGCGATGTGCGGCTTGATCAGTTCGATGGCCTGCTCGCGGAGGATTCCGGTGGGTTCGCCGGAGGCGTCGCGCTCGATCACGCCGCCTTTGGGATCCGTCGTGGCCCGGGAGATTCCGGCCTGCTGGAGGGCCACGGAGTTGACCCACCAGGTGTGGCCGTCCTTGGCCGCCAGCGCCACGGGGTGGTTCGGGGCGACCTCATCGAGCTGCCCGCGCGTCGGCCATTCCGTCGTCTGCCAGCGCTGCAGGCTCCAGCCCCGTCCGACGATCCACTCGCCCGGCGCCGCCCGTTCCGCCAGCCCCCGCACGGCTTCGAGAGCGGTGTGCTCGCTGTGCGCATCCTCCAGCCGGAGGCGGCGGAGGGTGATCGCAAAGTGGTAGAAGTGGGTATGGGCGTCGTGGAAGGCGGGGAGGACGGACTTGCCTTCCAGGTCGATGACCTCATCGCCCTGGCGGTAGAGCGCCCGGGCGTCGAAGTCGTCGCCGAGGAAGGAGACGCGCCCGTTTTCGCAGAGGAGGGCGGTCTGGTCGGGCCATTGCGGGTCGAACGAGCGGATGCGGCCGTTGACGAGGAGGAGGCGATTCATGCGGGGAGTTTACGCGGGAGGGGGGAGGGGTTGAACGGAAAGTCACCCCCGGATTCCGCGTCCCCGCGACGGGCGGGTTTTCCGCGGGGGATCCCCTACCACCGGACGCGCAGCGATCCGCCGTAGAGCTGCCCGCGGTCGCCCGTCGTGCGCACGCGCTCGAGCAGTTTCCCGGCGTCGAAGACCGGCTTCCACGGGGTTTTCCGGTCCCCGATGACGATGGTCATGGGCGTGGTCATCAGGAGCGGATCGTGGAAGACCTCGACCTCCGCGGGCTTTCCCGCCAGGGCCGTGAGAGTGATCGTGGACTCCGCAATGTCCGCGCGGATGCGGCAGAGATCCCGCGGATTGAAGGCGCCGTCGCGCGCGCCGAACGCGGCCCCGCCGGAGACCGAGCGGATCGAGAGCCAGGCGCGCGTTCCCTCGTAGGCGTTCATCGCCGCGTGGTCGATCCGCCGGGGATGGGGATCGCGCCGCCGGGCTGCGGCGAACTCCAGGAACATCGGGTAGAGCCAGGTCATCCGGTCGTGGCCGAAATTCCGCAACTCGTGGTACTCGAACGGCCCGCCGGCCGCCCGCAGCTCCTTCGCGGCCCGGCGGTTGTAGACCGTGTTCAGCCCGTCGAACTCTCCCTCCATCACGAACAGCGGCACGTCCGCGACGTTCCCGAGAAACGGGTACCCGTCCGCGAACGCTTTCGGCCCGTGGATCTCGGGGCCGAGCGCGGCCCAGCGATCCGGGTACGCCTGCCCGAGCCGCCAGGTCATCGCCCCGCCCATGGAAATCCCGCTCAGGTAGACCCGGTCCGGGTCGACGTTGTGCCGGAGAATCATCGCCGCCACCTCGTCCAGGACCGCCGCATCCGCCTGCGGCGACCGGGTCGTTCCCCCCGTCGTCCCGTAGATGGGACAGATCAGGATCATCCCGGCCGCGTCCGCCAGCGGCCCCCAGATCCCGAAATCGTACGCAGGCTCACGGTACTGCCCGTGCAGGACGACCAGGAGCGGCCAGCGCCGCCAGCAGGAGTAGCCTTCGGGGAAGCGCGCGAACAGTCCCGGCCGGATCTCGCCGGTCGGCGGGGGAGGGTCGAACGACGGCGCCCGCTTCACCGCCGCCATCAGCGCTTCGGCGTCCGGCTTCAGTTTCAGCACGGCCGCCGCGGGGCCCCCGCGGAGGAACTCCCGCACGGCATCCTCGAGGGCCCGGAACGCCTTCGGTGTCTCGACGGCCAGTTTCGGGAGGTCGTCGCCATAAATGAGGGCGAACCGCAACCGGAGGAGGGTGTCCTCCGGGTCCCCGCCCTGCAGGTCGATCCGGCCGCCGTCGACGAGCCGCCGCGCCGCGGCGCGCCCCTCCGGACCGGGGCGGCAGGGCAGCGGGAACTCGACCCCGGGCGCGCGGCGGACCGCCTCCGCGGCCTCCCACTCGGCCGGCTCCTCGCGTGGAACGGGGGGCGGGCGGTCCCATCCGAGTTCGCGGATCCACTCCCCGGGAATCGTCGCGCCCCGCCGGAGCCCGGGATAGAGACAGGTCGGCCGCGCGGCCATCAGCCCCTCGGCTTCGTTCTTCCAGATCGTCCCCCCGTTCCCGAGATCCGCCAGCTCCAGCGCGATCGTCTCCTCCACCACCCCCTTCCCCGGCCGGATCCACTCCCCGGCGATGAGCAGGCGCCCGGCGTCGTCCACCGCCTCCGAACGGACCTTCAGGAGGATCGCGCGCGGCCGCCGCCAGGCCGCCTTCCCCTGCGCCTTCCACTCCGTCTGCGCGATCCACCACTGCGGGAGCCCCACGCCGGTCCCGATCCCCGGCACCAGGAGCCGCTGGCCGAGAAGCGCCTTCGGGTCGAGTTCGGGGTGGCGCGCGGAGAGCGGCCCGCCCGTTCCCAGGACGACGCGGCCGTCGGCGAACTCATAACGCTCCACCCGGATCTCGTCCGGCAGCGCCTCCCAGCCGATGGCCCGCATGTCCTCGCGCTGGAGCCGGCGGGCCAGGCCAGACAGGTAGTCGTCGCCGGACTCGTGGTCGTAGTGGAACTGGACGAGGTCGCGGAACAGGGCCCGCGCGGCCGGGAGGTCCGGCGGGGCGTCCATCCGCGCGAGGAGCTTCGCGTAGGCCGCGGCGGGCAGAAATCCGGACTCCCGCCCCAGCTCGACGAGGTTCCGCTCCTCGGCGAGGATCTCCGGGGGAACCTGCGCGAACGCCGGGATCGAGGCCGCGAGAGCGACGATCCCCGCCGACAGGCGACCGAGCAGCGACCCTCGAGACATCCCTCTCCCTTCCCCCCCCCGTGCGTCCCGGCTCACGGCTTCCGGCGGAATTCCTCGAACCGCTCCACGTTCTCCCGGGAGACGCTCGGTTTCAGGGTCTTCAGCGCCTCGTCGAACGCCTCCAGGCTCATCGGGCGATCGGCACCCTCCTCGACCGAGTCCTCGAACAGCTCCTCCTTCACCTTCCGGACGAGGTACGCGATGTCCGCCCCGCTGTACCCCTCCAGCTTCGCCGCCACCGCGCCCAGGTCCAGCCCGGCGGCCAGCGGCGCGTTCTCCAGGTTCATCTCGAGGATCTGGCGCCGCGCCGGCAGATCGGGGAGGCCGATGTAGATCTTCTCATCGAAGCGCCCGGGTCTCATCGCGGCGTAGTCGAGCGCCCAGGGCTCGTTGGTGGCGCCCATGAACAGGATCGTCCGGTCCTCCGCCTTTCCCGAAAACCCGTCCATCTCCGCGAGGATCGACGGGACCAGCCTCTGCATGACGTTGGACTCCTGGTCGCGACGGGAGGGGAGGAGCGACTCGATCTCGTCGATGAACACGATCGATCGCCCGGATTCGCGCGCCTCGGCGAACAGGTTGGCGATGTTCTTCTCCGCCTCGCCGACCCATTTCGACAGGATGCGCGACGGCGTCACCACGAAAAACGTCGCCTCCAGTTCCGCGGCGACCGCGCGCGCCATCAGGGTCTTTCCCGTTCCCGGCGGCCCGTAGAGCAGGATCCCGCCGCCCTTCGTCACGCCGTACTTCTTCGCTTTCTCGGGGTGGGCAAAGGGATAAATCATCTTGATCCGGATCTGCTTCTTCGGCTCTTCCAGCCCCGCGATGTCGCTGAATTTCACCTTCGGCTTCTCGCGGACGATCCAGTCCCCGGCTTTCCCTTTCCCCTTCGCCTTCGCGCCCCCCTCGGCCGGCGCAGGCGCCTCCGCACGCCCCGCCTCCGGGTCGCCCCCCGATTCCCCCTCCGCGTCCGCGGAATCCGGCATCGACCGCGCCGTCCCCACCAGTTCCCGCGCGTGCCGGAGCCGCTGCTCCTTCAGCGTCCCCTCGCTCGCCTGCGCCAGCCGGAGCAGGTACTCCGCCGCCTTCAGGACCTGATACTTCGCTTCCCGGAAGTTCCCCGCCCGGCGGGCGGAGAGCCCGAGCGACTTGTGGTGATTGAAGCGGTCGAGGTAGAACTCGGCGGAGGGCATCGGGGAAGTATATGCGAACGGCGGTGCCCGGGTTGCCGGGCGTTTACGGCGCCTTCCCGCACCGGTCCGCCTGCGGTACGCTGCTCCGACCGAATGCGCGTCCTCTTCGTCGTCTCCGCGGCTCCGTGCCTGACCTTCTCCGATCGCACCGTCTTTCCGGCCGGCTACTGGGTCCCGGAACTGGTGCTGCCGTGGGAGGCGCTTCTGGAAGACGGCCGCACCCTGAGCCTGGCGACCCCCGGCGGCGCGCCTCCGATTCCGGACCCGCAGTCGATGGGGAAGGAGCAGCCGCGGTGGATGACGCGGCTGGCCCGGATCGCGCCCCTTCGGAAACCCGCGGTCCTGGAGTCCGTCGCCGCGGAACCCTGGGATGCGCTGGTCATCCCCGGTGGGTACGCGCCGGCGGAGGATCTCCCGGAGCATGCGGCGACGGGTCTGCTCCTGCGCTCGGCGATGACCCGGGGGGCGGTCGTCGCGGCGATCTGTCACGCGCCCGCGGCCTTCCTCTCGGCGCGCCGGCCCGGCGAGCCCTGGCCGTTCCGCGGGCGGCGCATGACCTGCTTTTCGGAGGCGGAAGAGGCCGCGTGGCTCGGCGCCCGCCGGCCGGCAAGACGGGTCGAATTCGAGTTGAGGGCCGAAGGGGCGGAGGTGACCGTCGCGGCGCCCTGGAGCGCGCACTGCGTCGTGGACGGAGGGCTGGTGACGGCCCAGAACTCCCCGTCCTGCGCGCAGTTCGTCGAGGCCCTGCGCGCCGCCCTCGCTATCCGAGCCGGTGGTTCTTCGCCATCCAGTGGACGACCGCCCGCGCCGCACTCTCCTCCACCGCCCGCGCCCTGACCGATTCCGCCGCCGCCTTTTCCCCGCGGGCCGAGAGGAACATCACCGAAGCGAGCGCGAGGGGCGCCTGCCACTCGGCCGGGCGCTTGTCCAGCCAGGCCAGGAACGGCGCCGTCGGACCTGCGGCGACGAGAAGGTCCGCCGCGGACCTCCAGTCGGCGACCGGCTTCGTCCGGTCGGCGACCACGCCCAGCACGTTCGCGCCGGCCAGCCCGCCGCCCGCGATCAGCGCGGAGAGGAGGACCCACGCCAGATGCTGCGGCCCCCGCCCCAGCGCATCCTTCGCATCAAGCAGCTTCTGCGCATCCGACCAGCGCCCCTGCGCGCAGGAAAGCAGCGCCCGCCACTGGCGGATCCGCATCGCCGCCGGCGTCCCGGGTTCCAGCGACGCGAAGACGGACGCAAGCAGGATCTCCGCCTCGCCCACCGTGCCCGAGGCGAGGTGCGATTCCATGAGCCAGAGCCCGACGCGCGCCCGGTCGTCCGCCGTCAGCACGCTCTCCAGGCCGAGCGTCCGCTCCAGGTGCTGGCGCGCCGCCGCGACCGCTTCCCGGGGAAGTTCCATCCGGGCGAGCGTCGCGTGGCACTCGAGCCGGAGTTCGACACGCTGGCGATGGGCGTCGAGAAGCGCGAGCGCCTCCTGGCGCACCTTTTCCTGGCCGCCCGCCACGAACGCGAGTCGCAGGAACTCCGCGCAGAGCTGCGACGTCTCCTGCGGCGCCAGGCCGGTGAGATTCAACAGCTGCAGGTAGAGGTCCCGCGCGGCCGCCGGGGACTCCCGTTCCGCCTGCTCCAGGATCCCGTTCGCCATCGCCCGGAGTTCCAGCCGCGCCGGGTCCCCGCGGTGCCGGTCCAGCCCCTGAAGCAGGACTCCCCACATCTCCTTCCCGCGCCCCTCCTTCTGCCGGATCTTCGCCTGCCCGAGCGTCTCGAGCGCCTCGTACCCCGTCCCCGCCAGCAGCTTCAGGTCCGCCTGAGCCTCCGGCAGCTCCCCCAGCTCGATCGAACACTGCGCCGCCTTGTACCGCGCCACCACCCCCTCCGCACGGTCCGCATGCGCTTCCGCCATCTCCCGGTACAGCCGCCGCGCCTCCGCGAGCTGCCCCATGGAATGGACCTTGTCGGGAAGCGCGAGGAAGTCGAGGGTCAGCGGGGGACCGTGGGACGCGAGGGTGACATTCTGAAGCGTGACCCCGGTGCTGTCGGACGAAACGCCGAGCCGGTCCCCGCGCATCGGGAAGACCTCGCGGTGGTCGAACGCGGGCCGGCCGTCGACGGAGACGCGGACCCGGAGTCCCTCCCGGGAAATCTCGATCTCGTGGTCGGACAGGGCGTCCAGCCGGAGGTCCAGCCGTCGCGACACGAGCGCGCCGTTCCGCTGGAACTCGATCCGCGCCCGCTCGCCGGTGACGATCCGGACCTGGTATCCCTCATTCGAGGTCGTCGAAGGCACGGCGACCGCGATGGCGACGTCGGTCGGGCCTCGGTCCTTCCGCGCGGCGACCGTCGCATGGAACCGGATGTCCCCGCCGAGCCGCGCCTTGTGAAAGATCCGCGACTTCACACCGGCCCCGCTGACGAGCCGCCCCTGCTGCGTGTCCCAGGCCCCCGAGACCGACTGCCACCCCTCCTCGCGCGGATGCCACGGGACCCGCCCCTCGACATAGTCGTCCACATCCCGCGCCAGCTCCCGCGCCGTCCGGTACCGCGCCGCCGGCCTGAGATGCAGCGCCTTCATCGCGATCAGCGCCAGCGCCTTCGGCGTCCCGCGACTCCCCGCGCGTTTCTCGGGCGACACAATCTGCCCCGTCACCGTCTTCTGGATCATCTCCTGCGTCCCGCGCCCCTCGATAGGCAGCCGCTGCGTCAGGATCTGGTAGAGGATCGCCCCGAGCGAATAGACGTCGCTCTCCGTCCCCGCCGCCTGCGCCAGCGCCTGCTCCGGCGACATGTACCCCGGCGTCCCCTGAATCCGCCGGATCGCCGACTTTGTCGTCAGCTCCCGCGCCGCACCCCCCAGCATCGCCGCCCCCGCCGCCGCGAACCGCTTCGCCTCCGCCTGCTTGTCCAGGATCCGCGCCAGCCCCCAGTCCATCACCACCACCTCGCCGAACTCGCCGATCATCACGTTCGAGGGCTTGAGATCCCGATTCACCACCCCGTGATGGTGCGCAAACGCCACCGCGTCGCAGACCCGACGGAAAATGTCGAGGAGGGCGGGAAGCGTATACCGCTCGACCGTCGCAGGGTCCTCCTCGCGCAGCCCGGCGAGAATGTCCGCCAGCGACGCCCCCTCGACGACCTTCATCGTGTACCAGAGCCCAAGCTCGGCATCCTTGCCGACCTGGTAGATCGGCACAATCCCCGGATGCCCGAGCCGCCCCGTCACCACCGCCTCGTCCAGCAGCTCCTGCATCCCCTTCAGGTCCCCGCAATCCCTCTTCAACACCTTCAGCGCCACCTCGCGCCCCAGCACCGGCTCCTTCGCCAGGTACACTTTTCCCATCCCGCCGCTTCCCAGAATCCCCGTGATCTCGTGCCCCCCGATCGATTTCGGGAGAAGCGCGTCCAGGCCGACCGGCGGGGTGGAGGGTGGGCTCGTGGGCATGAGTGCCCCCATGATAGCCGACGAGGGGAGCGGGGGGCGAAGCGGGATCGGCGGGTCTGGGCTGGGTCCCGCGGTCAGGGCGGGAGCGTCCTGCGCGGTGCGGAACTGCTCGTCGGGGCCGATCGAGAGCGACCCGCCGTCGAATTTTCCGAATTCTTCCGGACAGATCGGGTCGGCAGCCGTTTTATAAGCAGAGGGCTGATGGAAGCCGGATTGACGGAGCGGAGGCTTGCGATGGCAGGGATGGCGCTGATGGCAAGGGAGACCGGAGTCCGGACGGCCCACGGCCCACGGCCCACGGCCCACGGCCCACGGCCCACGGCCCACGGCCCACGGCCCACGGTGAATACGACCCTCACAGCGTCGTAGCGTTCGTTGCGGAATGGGCGGTCAGGTCGCTTCGGCTCGGCGCGGACGACGCGCAGGATCTCGCTCAGGACACGTGGACCCGGCTCATCCGCTCACGTCGCAGCCCCGGACCCAGTACGGAGTGGCGCGGTTTCGCCATCTGTATCGCTGCGAATGCGCACCCGGATCGCCGTCGAGCGGCGGATTGTCGCAGGCGGCACGAAGCGCTGGCGGTCCGCCCGGAGAGCGACGCCGGCGTCGGCGATCCACTGCAACTGCTGGAGACGGAGGACCTGGAACAGCGCGTCCGGCACGCGGTGGGGGCGCTCGACGACAGCGATCGGAGCCTCCTGCAGCGGTGGATCTGGGACGGCGTCTCCATCCGGGATCTGGCTTTGGAATGCTCGCTGGCGAAGTCCGTGCTCCATGACCGGCTGAGGGCGATCTGCGCGCGGTTGAAGGCCGTGCTTGGCGATCTCGGGCGGACCGAGGAATCGAGCTTCTGCGGGGCGGTCCGCCGATGAGCTGCTGCAAGAGCTGCAGCGGGGAGGACCTCGACCGGAAGCCGAAGGCCGGGCGCGGGACCCGACCGCCGCTGGTCTTCGACCACGCCTGCGGGTACATCCAGGTCGCGAGGCGAAAGGTCTTCCCGATCCAGCTCGGCGGGGCCTCGGACGTGTCGTCGGCGATCCGGATGGGCGGCGCGAACGCCGTCACCGTGGACCTCTGCGTCCTCAGGGTCACGGGAACAGTCTTCGTGTTCCTCGGCGTGGAAGGCAGCAACGACACCGAATCCTGGGTCTCGCTGGGCGTCACCTCCCGGCTCGCCGGCCCGGGCATCCTCGCCGGCACGTTCACAAGGATCGGCTGGCGCTTCACCAGACTCCGTTACGTCATCTCCGGAAACGGGGCCGCGTTCCTCGCGGCCGGCCTCCGGCGATGGACGGCTTCGCCTTGAACCCCATTTTCAGGAGGGCAGGATGTACTACGAGATCTATGCCAAGGGAGTCGTGACGACGACCGGGAGCCCGGACTACTCGCAGCCGTTCGACATGCAGGGGGCGAACGCGTTTCAGCTGGCGATCCAGCTGATCAACCTCGCGACCGGCGCGACCAGCCTGTCCGTGGACACGCAGGGCTCCAACGACCTGCAGGGGTGGAGCACGTTCGGGACCACGATCACCGTGAACGCGGTCGGGCAGAACTTCCCGGTGGCCCGGACGGCGGTCGCGTTCCGCTGGGTCCGGCTCCGGGTCGCCTGCGTCGGCGCGGGCGGTGTGGCGGTCTTCTGGATCGACTGCAACACGGCGGCGCTGTAGCAGGTGCGGCGGGGGGCGGAATCGATCAGCGATCGGCCGCAGATTCCGCCCCTCGGGGGCTACAATTCAGGCAACCCGACCCCGGCTGCGGCCGGGGGAAAGAGCGGAGGGTGAGACGATGCCGGATGTGAAACGGGAGGAGTTTCTGAGACTTGTGCTCCGTCCGCAGAATGGTCCGCCCGAGCGTGGCGCCTCGGTCGCACAGGGTCGGGGTCCGGCGGGCGAGGGTCTACCCCCGCAGGGCGAGCCGACGATCCGTCCGCAGATCATGAAATCGGCGCCGAATGCCGTGCCTCTCCAGGGGATCGAGCGCCCCCAGGGGGTCAGACCACGCGGGTTGGCCCGCGATGATTCGGTGGGAGCGGGTGCGCATCGATCGGCGTTTCCCTCAAGTGGACTCGTGAGCAGGGGGCATCACCTCCTCATGAAGCCAGGTCCCTGCGAGAATGCTGCGGAGCGGGCCAAGGCTCTAGTGAGATCCTTGGGAAGTGATGACTGGAAGGAGCGCGAGGGTGCTGAGGAAGAACTTGCTGACCTGATGCTCTGGTGTCCCGACGAGGTTGAGCCGATCGTTGCCGAGGCGGCAGTGGTCAAGGACCCCGAGGTTCGAATCCGGATACGCCGGCTTCGGCAAAACGTGCCTTGGACCCGATTCCAGATGTTTCTCAACTCCCTGGTGGCAAGGAAGAAAGGAAAAGGGCAGTTGCAAGTGATCACGACGCGGGAAATCCTCAGCAATCCCTGCCGGTACTGGGAGGAGATGAGGAAAGTAGAGAATCCCAGGCTGGAAGACAGGGACGATCTGCCGCCAGGGTTTCTGGCACGCGAGGACTGGATTGCTGCGCTCGATGAACTGGATGACATCTGCAACCGTGAGTTCTCGGCGGAGGTGACGCGGGGGAAGGCCGATCGGGTCGCAGCCTTCCTGTCTCGTCTGAGAATGCAAATGGGGGACTGACCATGAGCACGCAGCGCCCGGAACGGCGATGCACCATCCGCGAGAGTGCGTGCGTGTTGTTCCTTCTTTTCCTTTGTCTCAGTTGGCCCGGCTGCTCGGAACACGCACTGGAACTTCCCCCTGAATCGCGGTTTGGACCAGCGAGTGCCCCGGTGCTGCTGGTCGCGACGCCGCCCGGCCTGCTGGACGGAGAGTCGACGATGACTTGCGACGCCTCCGGCATACTCCATCTTGCGTGCCTGCGATCACGTGTGACCTCGTCCCGATGGGACTCTGTGCTGGAGCCGGTCGGCACGCTGTGGGCAACGTGGGTCTGTACCGGATCGCAATTGCGGCAACTCCAGGCCCCCTCCATTTTCACCGGGCGAACGTACCCGCGATTCCTGATCGAGAATTCAGGATCTACCTGGCTGCTGACGCGTGGAGGGCATTCCATCCACGCCTGGAGACGCAGCGAACCAGACGAGCAACCCAACCTCCACCTGGTCGATGATCGTGGTGAGCCGGTGTCGAGTCTGGGGCCACTCGCCCTCCGGCTGCAAGACGGGACCGTGCTTCTGGCGGTCAAGCCCGACAGAATGGGAGCCGGCCTCCTGCTCTACAGGGTCCCTGGCATTTCTGACCTGAAGAGTCGCAACGTTTCTCCGACGTGGAAGATTGCCCAACCGTACGGCATCCTTGAGGAGATCGTGCAAGAGTCAGATGAATTGCTGTGGATTCTACAGAGAGACTCCCCGCTGAACGGTAATTCCAAGTCGCGTGTCCTGGGATGCTCTGTATCACTGCCCCCGGCCACGACGCCGCAACACGAGATTTTGGATGTGCAGTATCCATTGCGACAGAGGAAGGGCATTCCGGGGCAGAGGTCGGTTGTCTTCCCTCCCTGTGACGGCCCGATCCTGATTGCCCGCAACGGCAGGAAGTTCGTCATTTGGGTCGGAATCGCCTCCGGCGAGGCCGGGAGCGACGTCGTCTGCGCCCGTGAGGTGGTTGCCGGCCAGACGGAGGAGATTGCTCTGAGCGAGGCCTCCCCTGAGGGGACGTTATCGATGCCTTCCGCGGCGGTGTTGCCGGACGGGACGGTAACCGTGTCCTGGCTGCGTCATCGTTCCGGGCTCACATGGGATCTGATGTGCAGGGACGTGTCATCCCAAACCGGTGGTCTGGGAAGTTTGGTCTCTCTCGGCTCTTGGGATCTTGCATCGCTTGATTCGCAACGAGCCTCTCTGTCTTTCGATGGTCAGGCCCACACAACCGTGTGCGGATCGAGAGACGGGAGGACCGGAGTGTGGCTCGTGCCGTTGCCGACTCGGAGATGAAAAGGGGGCCCCCATAAACCGCCCACCGGCGCGGACCCCTCGGTGACAACAAGAGTGAGACACCAGCCCCCCCTGAATTTGCTGTTGAAGGCGGGAAGGCTGGTTTCGACGCCGCAGGTGGATGTTGTTGTCCCGAAGTCCCCCTTACGCGGGAGCATATCACCCCTGCGGAGGACGCCTCCCTGCGTCTCAAACCGCCCATGTTCCGCACATCACATTTCACACGTCTGGCAGGTGCGTTCCTGATTGGATACGCAAGCCCGGGCTGCACCGGTTGCGCCGGCTCTCCGCAGACCGTCAGTTCAAAGCCCTTCGTGAACGCCGAGGGCGTGCCGGTCTGCCGCCTGGAACCGGGTTCGACCGGGGGAGGCGCGCCCGGACCGCCGTTCACGCCCCGCCGGCCGCGGGCCGCAGGCCGAGGGCGTTGCGGACATCCTCCAGGGTGATCTTCGCGTCGGCCTTGCCGTCGATGGCGTCGATCTGGGCAAAGTACCTGCCGATGTCCTCGTAGGTCACGATCCCCTTGTCGAGCAGCGCCCGCACGGTCACCAGCATCAGCAGGTTCAGCTCCCCGACATTCTGGGCAACCTGCTCCAGCCGTGCCGCGGCCCGTGCGCTGTCCCTGGCCGCGAAATCGAGGCTTGTGTCCAGCCGGCGGATCGCCGAGCTCGCGCGGGTGCTGTGGAAGAGTTCGATCAGGCTCATGGCGGGCCCTTTCAGGGGAGTGAGATCCAGTCTACGCGGCCCCGCGCCGTCACTCCAGACCCGACACCGGCCACCCGGGTCCCTCGGAGTCCCGGCCGCGCGCCGGGCCGTTTTCATTTGCGCCCCCCCGGACCAGCGGGAACAATCCGGCTTCACTTTCTTCCACTCCCGCAGGCGAGGACACCATGGCCAAGATCACGATCCAGAAGGGCAAACTCAACGTTCCCGACAACCCGACCCTGCCGTTCGTCCGCGGCGACGGCACAGGCCCGGACATCTGGGCCGCGTCGGTGCGGGTGTTCGATGAGGCGGTCAAGAAGGCGTACGGCGGGAAGCGCAAGGTGGAGTGGCTCGAGGTGTTCGCCGGCGAAACCGCGATGGCGAAGTTCAACAACGCGCTCCCCGACGAGACGGTCCGGGCGTTCCACGAGTACCTGATCGGGATCAAGGGGCCGCTGGGGACGCCGGTGGGGAAGGGGATCCGCTCGCTGAACGTCGCGCTCCGCCAGATGCTCGACCTGTACGTCTGCCTGCGCCCCGTCCGGTGGTTCAAGGGGGTCCCGTCGCCCGTCAAGCATCCCGAGAAGGTCGACATGGTGATCTTCCGCGAGAACACGGAGGACATCTACGCCGGGATCGAGTTCCAGGGCGGGTCCCCGGAGGCCCAGAAGGTGCTCGACTTCCTGCACAAGGAGTTCCCGAAGGAATTCGACAAGATCCGATTCGGCACCCAGGCCCGGAACGAGGAATTCTGGAAGCAGGTGGGCGTCAGCCCTGAGCGAGCGGGCGGAGCGGGCGAGTCGAAGGGCGCACCGCACTTCCACAAGGAGGTCTGCGTCGGGATCGGGATCAAGCCGGTCAGCTGGTCCGGCAGCGTCCGCCTGATTCACACGGCAATCGCCTTTGCGCTCCAGAACAAGCGGAAGTCGGTGACGCTGGTGCACAAGGGGAACATCATGAAGTTCACCGAGGGGGCGTTCCGCGACTGGGGGTACGCCATCGCGGAGCAGCATTTCGGCGAGAAGGTCTACACCTGGGCCCGCTGGGAGAAGACGAAGGCGGAGGCGGGGGAGGAGTCGGCGAACAACGAGCAGAAGGCGGCGGTCGCCCGCGGCGCGGTGGTGATCAAGGACGCGATCGCGGACATCACGCTGCAGCAGGTGCTGACGCGGCCGGAGGATTTCGACGTGATCGCGACGCTGAACCTGAACGGCGACTACCTGAGCGACGCGCTGGCGGCCCAGGTCGGCGGGATCGGGATCGCGCCGGGCGGGAACATCAACTACATCTCGGGCCACGCGATCTTCGAGGCCACGCACGGGACGGCGCCGAAGTACGCGAACCAGGACAAGGTGAATCCCGGGAGCGTGATCCTGAGCGGCGAGATGATGTTCCGGTACATGGGGTGGACCGAGGTGGCGGACCTGATCATCAAGGGACTCGAGGGGGCGATCGGCAAGCGGACGGTCACGTACGACTTCGCGCGCCAGATGGAGGGGGCGAAGGAAGTGAAGTGCTCGCAGTTCGGGGATGCGGTGATCGCCTCGATGTAGCGAGGGGAGGGGCGGGCCGGTCCGGGTCGAAACTCAGGGGGCTCCGCGACGGACGCGGGGCCTCCTTCGCTTTCCGGGGCTACCTGACGTCGAGGACCTTCCACCACAGTTCCAGCCCGGTGCGTGCGCCGAAGCCGACCTTCTTTCCGTCCGGACTGAACTGCGGCGGGCCGACCTCGTCGTAGTCGTCGCTGCGCGCCACCCCGGCCACGATGCGCCACCGCCCTCCTTTCTTCGCCCTGCACGCGAGCGTTTTGCCGTCGGGGGACCAGACAAGGTGTTCCACGCGTTCGAACGCCTCTCCCTCGCGTCCGCCCGTCACCACGCGCCAGTCGCCCCCCTGCAGTCCCGTTTCTTCGCGGTCCATCAGGTAAGGGTTCGAAGCGCTCATCCCCATCCCGGGCGGGCCGAAACTCGCGCCGCCGCGCACCCCCACGAAGGCGATCGATTTGCCGTCGGGACTGAAAACCGGGGGCGCGATCCCGTCGAAGTCGCCGCCGACTTTCCTGCCACCGGCCACGACGAATTTCCGTTCCTTCGCGACGGCGACGAACGCGAACGAGCCGGGCTTCGGTCCGAACACGGGGATTCCCGCGTGATCGTATTCGCGGCCGACCGGC
This sequence comes from Candidatus Brocadiia bacterium, assembly GCA_013360825.1. GTDB lineage: Bacteria > Planctomycetota > MHYJ01 > WSZJ01 > WSZJ01 > WSZJ01. The sequence continues at coordinate 17,889 of JABWAY010000026.1, forward strand.
TTTCCGGCGAGCCAGACGGTCCAGCGCCCGTCTTTGAAGGCTCCCCACGCCACCTGCTTCCCGTCGGCGCTGAACGCGGGGGTGTCGGCCAGTCCGTACGTCTCGCTGGTCTTCCCGAATGCGACCGCCACGAACTGGCTCTGTTTCGGCGAAGCGACGAACGCGATCGACTTCCCGTCGGGGGCGTAGACGGGAGGAACGAACGAGTCCGCCTCGGTCCAGGTCCCTGCGTCCTTCTTCTCCCCGTCCATCGCGGACCATGTCCCGCCTTCGTAGTGCCCCTGGGGAGCGATTACCGCGCCGGTGTTGACCCAGTACGCGACGCGGCTGCCGTCGGGGCTGAATCGGGGATACCCGACGAGGTCGAACTCCGGCTGGTCGACGCCGTCGAGGACGACCCGCCAGCGCTCGGCCTTGTTGTCCGGGGTCCGGTTGCCGGCGCGCCAGGCGACCCGTTTTCCGTCGGGGCTGAACACGATGGCGTCCGCGAACGTCGACAGCTCCCCCTGTTTTCCGTCGATCACGCCGAACTTCTTCCCCCCCGTGCTCCCGATCCACGCCACGCGATCGCCGGCAGGACTCCAGGCGACGATGATCCCGCCCGTCTCCACCAGGTTGCCATCCGGGTCGCGGGTCTTGTTCCTCTCGTCGTGCGCCGCGGGAACGGTCGCGAGAAGTTTCTCCTTGAGGGAGACCGGCGGGCCGGCGGCGGCCGACAGGGCGCAGAAGAGCAGGGCGGGGGAGAGGCGCATCGGCAGGACTCCACGGGGAGAAGGTGGGAGGATACCGCAGCGGGCTCGATCCTCAGCGGCGGAAGCGCCTCCTACTCCTTCCGCGTCGCGGTGTACGCGTCGCACTCCTTCTGCAGCTGGGCCATCGGCGCTCCCAGGAACTTCTCCAGCCGTTTCACCCGGTCCCGTTCAGGGTCCCCGGGACCGCCCTGGCCGTAGGAGGCGATGAACTTCAGCAGTCCGGACCGGTACTTGCCTTTCTGGTCGTTGATCAGAAAGTGCACGAAGTTTTCGCCCACCCCGTAGAGCGCGACCGACTGCGGGGCGGGGCTGGTGTTGAACTGCGCGGTCGACATCCGGATCAGCTGCTCGGCATCGACGCTCCTTCTCCCGTCCCGCCCGCCCTTCAGGCGGTCCGGATTGCGCTTCCCCCAGTCGAACCTCTCCGCCTTGGCGTCGAAGACCGACCCCTCGAGGTAGCTCGCGAACGCCTCATTGAGACCGATCCCGATCGTGTTGTCCGCCCGGTCGCGGGTCAGCGACGCCAGATAGAAATGAAAAACTTCGTGATAGAACGTGCTCGTGTATTGGACCCACTTGAGCGGCGAGCGGGGATCGGGCTTGTCGAGGTCATTCTTGTAGAGGTAGATCCGGGACTCCTCGATCGACCCGCGGTTCGTGTCGGTGAATCCCGAACCCCGAGTGGCGAAGTTCGCGGAGGAGGGATCGAGCGTCGCCACGCCGGAGAGGTAGGTCTCCCGGGAGCTGAACAGGTAGATGTTGATCGGCGTGTCGTAGCGGATGCCCAGTTCGCGGCCGAAGTCCGTCAGGAACTGCCTCCGGTACAGGGCGATCTGCCGGTAGAACGCCTTGCAGTCCGCCGCGGCCAGGTCCGTCCGCACGATGTAGCCGTCCACGAAGTCGGCGCGGTAGGCGTTGCCCAGTTCGCCCTTGATCGCCCTGTCCGCCGCGGCCGTCCGGTCCGCCCATTTCTTCTGCGCCGCCTCGGCGTCCCGCGCGTCCGCCAGCGCCGCCTGCCGCGCGACCTCCGCTGCCACGGCCTTCGCGCAGTCCGCCTTCCCCTTCCAGACCTTGCCGATCCGCACCACCCCCTTCTCGTGCTTCTCCCGTTCCTCCTTCTTCATCCACTCCCCGAGGTACCGGACGAGCCCCTGCTTCTCCTTCGCCTGGCGCTCGGACGTCCACGTCCCGTCCTTGCCCTTCACCAGCCCCAGCTCCGTCGCCGCCGCGTCGTCCGCCGGGGAGATGCGCAGGACTTCTTCCAGGTGGGCGCGGCACTCCTCGGACAGCCCCCGCTCCCTGCACCAGGCGGCCAGAGTCCGGTGCGCGTCGGCGTCGTCGCTGCCTGCGGCGCCGGCCTTCTCCCGGTACTCCACGATCGCCAGGTCCCAGGCGGTCTTCTCCTTCAGGTCCTCTTTCCACAGGCAGAGCTCCTCCTTGTCCGTTTTGAGACGCAGGTACTTTTCGTTCTGCGCCAGGACCGTCCCTTCCAGCGTTGAACCGTCCTTCAACACGATCGGATCCGCGAACGCCGGGGACAGCGAGAGCGAGAGGATCAGCAGGGCCAGCGTGCGCATCGGTGGACTCCCGGGAGGAATCAGGGTGGGCGGATCGGGTATTCCCGGTTCAAGGCTCGCATTGAAGAGCCCGACGCATCAAGTCCGGTTGCCGGAAGCGGCGGGGCATTCGAAACGCTCAGGAACAGGCGGGGCATTCCGGTTCATGGGGAACACGACGGCGCTGGTCGCGATCAAGGCGGTCCACACCGTGGTGTGGGCGTTTTTCGTCGGCTGCATCCTTGGGATTCCGGTGGCGGCCCACCTGGAACGATGGGGCGTTTCGCTGGCGCTGATCGGGGCGGTCCTGGTGGAGGTTGGGGTGCTGCTGGTCTACGGGTGGCGCTGTCCTCTGACGGGTGTGGCGGCGCGGTACACCGAGGACCGGAGGGGAAATTTCGACATCTACCTGCCGCTCTGGCTGGCGAACCACAACAAGGTGATCTTCGGCGCGCTGTTCGTGGGGGGCTCGGGTTACGCGGCGATTCGGTGGTTGACGTCCGGCGGGGGGCCCTGAAGCATCCCCGGCCGGGTTGCGGGGATTCGCTGTCAGCGTTCGAGGCGGAACTCGATCCACTCCGGGCCGTTGGCGATCGCGTAGCCGAGGTCGTGGCCGTCGGACGCGGCCAGGAGGCGGACCCGCCCGCCCTCAGGGAGGAACACCCCTTCCAGCGTAAAAGAGCCGTCGGCGGCAGTGAATGCGGATGGCGCCCGGCTGGCGTCGGGCATGAACGCGCTGATCTCCGTCGGGTCGAGTGAGGCCATGCCGTCGCCGGTCGTCGAGGTGGTGAAGGCGAGGCTGACCCAGGTGCCCCCGACCGGGACCTCGAGATGGGAAACCTGAACCTGCGCTCCGGGCACCGGGGTTCCATCCGCGTCAAGGACGCACCCGCGGAGGACCCGGTCAGCGGCCGGGGGACGGAGTTCCAGCCGCCCCGCGCCCCTGTCGGCGAACGATCGCACGGCGATTCCGTGCCCGGGGGCCCAGGCGACGATCCACCCGGTGTCGTCCGGAAGCTGCGTCCGGATCTCGCCATCCGCCCCGGCGGGGAGGAGTTTCAGCGTGCGGTGCCCGTTCTCATCCGGCTGTCCCCCGGCAAGCACGACCGCGCCATCGAGAGGAGGGCCGAGCGGGCCGAGCACGACGGCGGTGAGGTCGATCAGCACGGTTGGCGGACGGACCTTCAGCGTGATCGACGTCTCGTGGAGCCCCGGCCCGATCTCAACGAGCGCCGTGCCGTCGGTGTGCCCCGCAAGCGTGGCCTTCACGCCGACCCGGCCGGCGGGGTAGAGCGAATCGAAGCGGAACCGGCCCTGGCTGTCGGCGACGGCGGATGCGGGCGAGCCGTTCAGCCGGGTGTGGATGCCGAAGGAGCCGTGCGGGTGCTGGATCGACTGACCGGTGACCGTCACCGCGGCATCCGGGAGCGGAAGTCCCGCTTCGTCCAGAATCTGACCGGAGAGAGTCGCGGTCGGCACCAGTGCCACGTCGCGCGAGACGGGGGCGGACTCGAGGATTTCGACGTACGACCCGAACCGCGCATCCAGGTCCTCCTCGGTGACTTCCTCGGAGTCCGTTGAAAGCGCGGCGGAGGACCACGTGGCGTACCGTTCGAGCGCGAAGTCCACATAGCCGGGAGCGCTGACGTTCAGCATGAAACGGCCCTCGGTGGCCGCGAGGGCGTAGGTTCCGTCGGGGTTCCCCGTGCCGCGGGCGACAACAGGTCCGGGGCGAAGGACGGTCCCGACCATCAGGGTGACCTCGGCGTCGGGGACAGCGGCACCGGAAGCGCGATCGTAGATCCGGCCGACCAGGCCGGGCTGCCGCCGGGTGGGATCGGCGGGCTGCCGGGCGGTCCCCGACGGCCCGGCCGGGTCGGCCCCGGTGGCC
>JABWAY010000322.1 GCA_013360825.1 Candidatus Brocadiia bacterium
AGCTCGCGGAGGCGCGCTTCGGCCCTCGGGGCCAGGCGTGCGCCGCGGCCGCGGCCGCTGACGGGGTTCGCGATGATGAGGACGGGGTGGGGCATGCGTTGCGGGTGAGCGTCCGGCGCGGAGGGGAGGGGGTCAAGGGATATGGGGCCGGGGGCGGCGGCTCCCCAACCTCCGGGCGATGCGGTATCCTCCGCGCATGTCCTCGAGGATCCGGATCGGTCGCGCCCGGCAGGTGGAGCACTTTCTGGCGATCGAGGATCTCCAGAAGGAGGTCTGGGAGTTTTCCGACCGGGAGATCATTCCGCGGAACGAGCTCATCACGATCCAGCGGAACGGCGGCGTCGTGCTCTGCGCATGGGACGGGCCGGAGATGGTCGGGTTCGTGTTCGGATTCGTCGGGCTCGACGGCCGGCGGCTCCAGCATGCGTCGCGGATGCTCGCGGTCCGCGCGTCGCATCGCGTTCACGGCATCGGCCGGCGGCTCAAGGCGGCGCAGCGGCGGGCGGTGCTCGCGCAGGGAATCTCCCTCATGACCTGGACATTCGATCCGCTCCAGAGCCGGAACGCGCACCTCAACATCGCGGTCCTCGGCGGGACGGCCCACGAGTACCTGGTCGACGTCTACGGCCCGAGCACGAGCGTCCTCAATCGCGGCGTGCCGACGGACCGGCTGCTCCTGCGCTGGGACCTGAAGTCGCCGCGTGGAAGAGCGCTGAGCCCGGACGAGGCGGCCGGCCGCCGGACCGTGGCGATCCCGCGGGATGTGAACGCGCTGCGGGAAGCCGATCCCGGCCGCGTGCTGGTGGAGCGGCTCCGCGTCCGCCGCGAGCTCCAGCGCGCGTTCCGGTCCGGGTGGGGGATCGTCGGGTTCTCGTCGGACGGGGCGTCGGAAAGCCGGTATGTCCTCGGGCGGAGACGGGGGTAGCGTTTCCCCCGAAGCCTGGACCTGTTACCTGCCCGGCTCGTTCGAGATCTTCAGCCCGCTCTGAACGCGGAGCCCCGACCCGGGATCCTCGATCTCGACCGACCCGAACAGCCCTCCCTCTCCCGGCTTGATCTCCATCTGGATCTCGAACGCCACCGTCCGGGTCCCCGCGGCGGCCACGAAGGTCTTGCGCGGGGAATCCATGAGCATTCCGTCCGCCTTGCGGGAGACCGACACCCGGACCAGCGCCTGCGCCGACGCCAGCCCGGTGACGTTCGGGTCGGCGAGATTTTCGATCGTCCCCCGGACCGTCACCCACGACTTTCCTTCCTGCTTTCCAACCGTGGCCGTGACGTCCGAGACCTTCGGCTCGAACGGCTCCAGTCGCCCCCCTTTCAGGGCGAGGAGGAAAATCTGCTCCTTCACACCGTGGACCGAACCCGACAGGCGGCAGACGATCCGCTCGCCGCCGGCGTGGGCTTTCGGGCAGTAGAACAGGATTTCGTCATCCGGCGACATGTCGCCGTCGGAAGGGACGTCGTAGACATACGCTCCCCCGTGAACCGGGCACTTCAGGAGCGCCGCGTCGTCCACAAGCCCGGCCTCCTCGAGGTCCGTGATCGACTTCGGATGATCGCGCTTCTTCGACTCATAGAGGGCAAACAGCACGCCGAGCTGACCGAGCTGGCTCCGGCAGATGGTGCCCTTCACCGACTCCTTCCGGGCATCGAGCTTCGCCGCGGCGTCCGGGCGGTGTTTGCGGAGGATCTGTTCCGCAAGGGCTTCCTGCTCCTTCGGATCCTTCCCGCCCAGTTCCTCCGACAGGGTGCCCAGGATCGTCTCCAGCTCCTGAGCCCGGACATCCCGTTTTTCGGCGTCCTCGTCCGAGAGCTCCATCGGGTTGCTGTCGAGGAGGTCGAGCATCTCCGCCATCGCGTCGGCGAGGCGCTTTTCCTTCTCCTCGCGTGACTCCTCCGCGGGGACGGGGATGCCCGTGACCAGGACCGACAGCAGGGCGAGGATGGCGAAGCGTTTCATGGGTGGATCCCGAAGAGTGAGGCGGGGAATTGTAGCGCGGGGAGATGCGGGATTCTCGCGGACCTGCGGGGCCGGCTTCCGGGCCGGATCGATCCGCGGCGCGCCGCACCGGAAATGTCTTAGAATGGCGCAGCAGGGCGCCTCGACCCGGGCGCCCGGCGAGAGGTTGAGTGACCGTGAAACCCGACGCCGACCCGACGCAAGATTCATCGGCCCGCGAACCCGGCGCGGCCTCTCCCCCATTCGCGGACCTGGTCCAGGACTCGCGCGCGTTCGGCGCGGGGACCCCGCTTCCCGATCCCGCGCGTTCCCGGCTGCTCGACTCGGTCGCCCCGCGGCCATCCCCGGCGCCGGAGATGCCCCTGCCGGGGCAGCGGATCGGCGACTACGAGATCGTCGAGTTCGTGGGGGCGGGCGGGTTCTCCCTCGTGTTCCGCGCGCGGCACGGTGTCACCGGCGCCGAGGTGGCGCTCAAGCTCCCCCGCAACACGGAGTTCCTGGCGCACCTGAAACGGGAAGCGTTGATGGCGGCGCGGCTGGAGGATCCGCGGGTGGTGGGGATCACGGAGGTGCGGCTGGATCACGACCCGCCGTACGTCGTGATGCCGTTCGTGGCGGGGACGCCGATCGTGATTCCGCCGGAGGCGGTGGAGCCGGCGGGGATCGTCACGGCGTTTGTCCAGCTCCGGGAGATCGCGGCGGTGGTGGGCTCGCTCCATGCGGCCGGGATCGTGCATGGCGACCTGAAGCCGGGAAATCTGCGACGCGACCTGGACGGTCGGGTGCATGTGCTGGATCTCGGGATGGCGCGTCACCAGGTCGCGGCGCGGCAGCTGACGTCGCTGAGGGCGTCCGTGGTCAGCGTGACGGGGGAGCGGATCGGCGGGACGCTCGAGTACATGGCGCCGGAGGTGCTCGCGGGCTCGCCACCCGGGAAAGGCGCGGATGTGTACGCGCTCGGCGTGCTGCTCCACCAGCTCCTCTGCGGTCGCGCCCCCGCCTTCGGGGTCAGCCCGGCCGAGCTGAACCCCTTCCTCCCGCCGGGGACCGCGGAGTTCCTGCGCCGGATGCTCGAGCGCGACCCGGCGCGCCGCATCGGGGACGCCCGGGAGCTCGACGAAGACCTGCGCGAGTTCATCGCGACGGAACTCCGCTGCCTCGCCGGGTCGCACGGCCACGTCCGGAGGCTCGTCTTCCGGACGCGCATGAACGTCCTGCTGCGGGGACTCCGGGCCCTCTCCGTCGCCGTGCTCTTCATCGGCGGAGTCGCGGCACTTTCGGCGTACTGGCCCGAACTGGGGGCTCCCCGCCGCATGGAAGCCAGATCGGTCGGACGCGTCGCCTTCGACGAGACCCTCTACTACTACGGCCGCTTCCTCCTCTACGCCTCCGCGTACCTCCTCCTCTGGCTCGCGCTGGTCCTCGGCGTCACCACGCTCAATGCCTGGCTGTTCCGCATCCCCGAGAGGCTCTACAAGCACCGGAAGGGGCATCCCCTGTGGAATTTCATGATGCAATGAGCGATCCGCGCACATCACCGGGGGAGATGGGGGATGTGATCCTGGAGGAGAGGATCGCGCTCACGAATCTCAACGAGCTCTGGCGCGGGAGGAGGCGCGAGGGGGGCGCGGCGGTGGCCGTGAAGATCCCGATCAGCCCCGCCGCGGAATCGGCGCTGCGCGGCGAGGTCGAGGTCGTCACGGGACTGATGGCGGCCGGCGCGAAGGGGATCGTCCCGGTGGAGCTGAAGACGGCGCCGACCGTCCACCTGGTCTCGCCCTGGATGGGCGGGCGGACATTCCGCGACGTCCTCGACGAGGCGCAGTCCCCGGACGACCGCGCGCAGGCCCTGAAGCTGCTGCTCCGTGTCGTCGACGATGTCGCGTTCGTGCAGAGCCGCGGCGTCCTGCACGGCGACCTCAAGCCCGAGAACATCCTCGTCGACCCGGTGGGGCAGCCCTGGCTGACCGACTTCGGGATGTCCCGGGTCATCCGGGCCGCCCGGCTGGACAGCCGCATCGCCCAGTCCGTCGGCGACGGCGGGGAGGGGTGGGGCGGAACCCTCGCTTATCTCCCGCCCGAAGGACTCCTCGGCGACCCTCCGGCGGCCGCGTGGGACGTCTACGCGCTCGGCGTGATGTTTCACGAGGCCCTTCTCGGGGAACGCCCCGACCGGGCATGCACGGCGGATGTCCTGCGCGCCCGGCTCCCCGGGGACGCCGTCGACCTGCTGCTGAAGTCGCTCGCCTACCGGCCGGAGGACCGGATTCCCACCGTGCCGGCGCTGAAGCGTCTCCTGGACGACGTGAAGGACTCCCTCACGCGGACCGGGGCGGCGCGGGTGCTGTACGGGCTGGGGCGGGTCACACTGGGCGGGCTCGCCGCTTTCTTCATTGCGCTGCGCTACGCATCCGTCCTGGCGCTCTGTGTCTCGTACGCCGTGCTGCTCGCGCTGATGTTCATCCGGGGGTGGGAATGGGGATTCTGGTTCATCCCCATTGCCGGAGCCCACTACCTGATCCGATGGGAGGGCCCCGAAACGGCCCGGCAGACGGCGCTTCGGAAATCCGGCTATGTCGTCGACGAGTAGCGGCCGGGAGCGGGGCCCCGGCGGGCTCGCGCGGGCGCGGCGGGCGTGACCG
>JABWAY010000323.1 GCA_013360825.1 Candidatus Brocadiia bacterium
AAAATAACCTGTGAAATTGCTCTGCTCCCGCAGAAAGTGCTAACCGCTACCGGGAGGCCAAGTTAGCGGCGGGCCCTCGGGCAGGTTGCGGAATCGCTGGTTGAACTTGATCGTGATGATGAAGTCGCCCGTCGCCTCTCCACCCTTCTTCAGGATCGGCGCGCCCTGCTCCTGAATATTTCCGGCAGCCACTTCCTTGTTTTCAGAATTGCGAACCGAGTAAAAGCCGTTTCCTGTAAGCGGCGGGCACGGGGGATCTGTCTCCTTTAGCTTTTTTACGCGCACAAGGACGCGCACCACGACAGGATCCCCGACTTTCACGGGTGTGGGACAGTCCGGAACGACTTTGGTGACCTCGCACGGACAAGGAGGCGGAGGCGGCGGAGGCGGATCACCCGCCACCGGGACGACGAAAAGGAGAAACGCCAAGAGCACGAGCGGAAAAGCTCGAATCATGATCCCTCCCGAAAAGTGAGTGCATCCCCCCCAAACGCGCCGTGTGTCCCTACCAAGGAGTCCAGTACAGGCGCGAGGGGGAGAACTCTACTCCTCGGACTGGGCTTCTTCAAAACAGGAAATGTCGGCGAAAATGAAACCGCTCCGACAACTCGCGGGTAAGGGGAAGGGCTCGGGCGCGGGCACTCGCCGCCGACGTTGCGCTCGACGCCAACAAAGACCTCCGGTACACAGAGGGTGCAGTTCAACCCGAGGGCGCCAACCCTCGAAACCCCTCGTGAGACCGGAGGATGTCCCGAAGTCTAAAGTGCGGATGGGCTGACTGCCAGCAGGTCTTCCAGCGGTGCGGCAATCGCCGGTACTGCGGGCCGTCCTGCCGGGACAACGCGCGGCGGGTGCAGAACCGCCGAGGGCAGAGGCTGCATCGTCTCCGCGAATACGCCACGGCACGTGCGGTCACGATTCAGGCAAGGAAGGCGGTGTCAGCAGTTCGGACCGCGGAGCGATTTTTCGTACCGATGCGACCGCTGTCACGAGCGCGTGGTGCTGGCCGCGAGGCGGCTGACGGCCTTCTGCTCGCCGAAATGCCTCTGGGCTTTCAAGCGCGGGCGGCGGCGCATCCTGCGCCGGATAGAGGGGCTGGCGCGGCTTCCGAAGGAGCTGCCGGAGCCGTCGCAGAGTGTCCTTTCGCGTGGTCCTCCTGTGGCCGATTCCGCGGGAGCCGATAGATTTCGTGCGCCAGCGGAGTCGTGACGCGAAAACGAGAGGAGGCGAGAGATGCCGACGCTCAAGGTGCGGACCGTCGTGCCCGAGCCGAAGCGGGTGAGGCGGATCGAGGGGAGTTTCGGCTGGCTGGACCACCGGCTGCTCCGCGACGGGCACCTGGAGGGCATGACGCTGACGGACCTGGCGGTGTACGTCTTCCTGGTGCTGGCTGCGGATCGCGACGGCGTCAGCTTCTACCGGAAGGACGTGATCTCCCGGAAGCTCGACATCGAGTGGAACGATTTCGAGCAGGCGAAACGTCGGCTGATCGAGCGGCGGCTGATCGCCTTCCGGCCGTTTTCGCCGTCTGAAATCGACGGCTTCTACCAGGTGCTGCCTCTTCCCGCGGGGGGTGCGGCATGAAGCCGGAACTCTGGGCGGAGATCCGGCGTCTACGGCTGGTCGAGGATGTGTCCAAGCGCGAGATCGCCCGGCGATTGCGACTGGACAGGCGCACGGTGCAGCGGGCGCTCAAACGGGCGCACGCGGACGAGAAGCCCAAGCGGTCCCGCAGCTCGATCGTGGACGCGTTTCAGAAGGACGTCGCCGAGCTGATCGCGGCGACGCCGCGCATGACGGCCGTGCGGGTCCTGGAGGAGCTGCGCCGCCGCGGCTTTGTTGGCGGGATCACCGTGGTACGGCAGCTTGTCGCGCATCTTCGCGGGAGCCGGCCTGCGAGAGCTTTCGTCCGGCGCGAGTTTCACGCTGGCGAAGCGGCTGAAGTGGACTGGGCGCACTGCGGCTCGATGGAGGTGGGCGGGCGGCTGAGGCGGCTCTCGGCATTTGTAATGACACTGAACTACAGCCGGATGCTCTACCTGGAATTCACCGTCTCGGAGGCGATGGAGGAATTCCTGCGGTGCCACCAGAACGCATTCGCTTTCTTCGGCGGCGTGCCGCGTCGTGCTTTCTACGACAACTTGAAGACCGTCGTCCTGGCCCACGTCGGCGGCGACGTGCGCTTCAACCCGCGATTCGAGGACTTCGCCGGGCACCACCTCTTCAAGCCTGTCGCCTGCAACCCGGCGGCAGGATGGGAAAAAGGGCGAGTCGAGCGCAGCATCCAGTACATCCGCAGCAGCTTCTTGAACGGGCGGAACTTCCGCTCGCTGGAGGAAATCAACTCGGCGGTCGTCACTTGGCGGGACGAGACAGCCAACCGTCGGATTCACAAGACGACGGGCAAGCGGCCCATCGATCTCTTTGCGGAGGAGCGCCCGCGCCTCCTCGCGTTGCCCGAGGTCGTCTACGACTCGCGCATCCTGCGATCGTGCCGCGTGACGCCCGACGCGAGGATCATCTTCGAGACGAACACCTACAGCGTCCCACCGGCACATGTCGGGAAATGGCTAACGCTGCGCGCGTCGCCGACGGAGGTGTGCCTCTACGACTGTGAGGCGCTGGTCGCGCGCCACGTGCGGGCGTGGCAGAGCCGGGAGGACGTGCTCAACCCTGAACATGCCCGCGCCGTGCTGGACCAGAAGCGCCGAGCCACGGGCCAGACGCTTCAGAGGCTCTTCTTCGCGCTCGGCCCCGAGGCGAAGCCGTACCTCTCCGGCCTTGTCCGCACGGAACTGTCCGTCGAGCGGCACCTCTCGCGCATCCTCGATCTCGCCGCGACGTACGGCGTCGCTGAGGTCATGGGCGCGATCGCCAAGGCCCTCCCGCACGGGGCCTTCGGCGCCGATTACGTCGAAAACATCGTCCTCACCGAGCGTCGCCGGCGGCGCGAAGAACAGCGCACGCCGCTTCGCATCGCCCGCAAGGATCTCGCGGCCATCGATCTCCCGGAGCAGAGCCTCGACCACTACGACGAGCTGCTCGGCCCCGACGGAGGCAAGCCGCCACAGGAGAAACCATGACCAAGCCCGCGTCCCGCCCGCGCGAGGACCGCCTCCGCGAGAACCTGAAGCTCCTGCGCCTCGCGAAAATCGCCGAGGTCTTCCCCGAGTCCGTCAAGCTGGCCGCGCAGGCGAACACCAGCCACCTCGAATTCCTCGAACACCTGATCGGGCAGGAGGCCGCGTACCGGCACGAGCGCATGATCAAGTACCGCATCGGCGCGGCACGGCTTCCGTTTCGCAAGACGATCGCCGACTACGACTTCTCGTGGCCGACGAAGATCAACAAACAGAAGGTCCTCGAACTCGCCGAACTGGGCTTCATCGAGCGCAAAGCCAACGCCGTCTTCATCGGCCCCACCGGCGTCGGGAAAACGCACCTCGCCAACGCCATCGCTTTCGCCGCCTGCGAGGCCAACATCTCCGTCCGCTTCACCACGACGATGAAGATGGTCAACCACCTGACCGCCGCCCTCGCCGACGGCTCCTTCGCCCGCAAGATCAAGTCCTACACGCGCCCGAAGCTCCTCGTCCTCGACGAGCTGGGCTACATGCCCATCGACCGCAAGGGCGCCGACATCATTTTCCAGGTGGCGTCGAGCCGCTACGAGCAGGGCTCGATCCTCCTCACCACGAACCGGCCTTTCCGGCAGTGGGGCTCCATCATGAACCAGGACAACACCCTGGCGTCCGCCCTCATCGACCGGCTCGGCCATCACGCCGAAGTCGTCCTCGTCGAAGGCAAGAGCTTCCGCATGAAGGGCAAAGAAAAGGAGGAAGACGTGGACGACAAGAAGTAGTCGCGGCGGGCGGACACCGCCGCGCCGGCGGCGCATTTGCCTGGAGACCCTTGAACGGCTCGAACTCGCGGCGCTCGAACGCCGCGGCGCTACCTCAAGCCACCAGCGCCGCAGGTGCCGCTGAGCGTGTCGCTGGACCCCGAGGGGGGCGGCAGCTTATCCCGGTGAAAGTGGTGGCATTTCTCGGCGGTGCCAACAAAGGCTGGCGAAGAGTCGCTCGGCCAGTTCGAGGCGCAGCTCGGAGCGCAGCTTGAGGGCCTGATCGAACACTCGCTTGGGCCCGGCGGACGATTTTCGGGCGGGGATCATCGGGTGAGTCATACCGCGAGACCAGGGATGGTCCACACGCCGATCCCCGCGGATGCGCCGCGAAATGACGGACTCGTCCCGCCGGTTATTGAGTGACGCCGGGCCGGTGCGGGCGGCAAGCTGGAGGCGGATGATGATCGCGGAGACCGCATATCTGTTCAGGCACGCGCTTCTGCGCGAGGCCACCTACCAGTTGCAGATGCCGGGGGACCGCTCGCAGCTCCACGCGATCGCGTTCGAGGTGATCGAAGCGCTGTTCGGGGGGCGCGCGCCCGAGCCCCCGGCGATGGACGCCCCTGCCTCGGCGCGGATGAGGGCGCATGCCACGGACGTGGTCGCCGAGGAGCTGGCCGACCACGCCGCCCGGGCGCCTTCCGGCGAAACG
>JABWAY010000324.1 GCA_013360825.1 Candidatus Brocadiia bacterium
ACAATGACGAACGGGGAGTCCGGTCCGGCCCTCCCGGCCGTCTCCGGCGCCGGGGAGAGGGCATTCACGCTCCACGAATCGCCGCTTCCGCGGGTTCACGCCGGCCGGGATCCTACTCCGATTCCACGAGCCAGATTGCCGCGTCGTCGAGGAGCTTCTCACCGTCCAGTTGCGGGTACCAGCCCCAGATCAGGGGGGCATCTTTTTCGAGGATGCTGAGAATTTCGCCGGCCGTCTGTTCGAGCCCGTCGGCCTCCCAGGTCGATTCGCAGCGTTCCAGGGCCGGCATCAGAATTACTTTCACGCCGAGCTGCGATTCCAGTTGTGCGGCGACATCGCGGACGGTCAGAACCCGGCCCTCGATGCGCACCTTGCGGCCGGCCACGGTTGCTCTCCCCTCCGCGTATTCCCGCACGATGTTCACGACGTCGTCCTCCTTCGCACGCCATCCGGACAGATCCTCGGTCGTCATGATTTCGACGGCGTCGGTGGAGACCAGGTCGAACTCGAGATCGGCCATGGACAGAAGCTGCCGGAGGGCGTCCTCGAGCGGCAGATTCTCTTCGACGAGGGAGACGGCGGGCGCACGGGCAAGTGCGTCCTCCGCGTTTTCCGACCAGGCACGGATCTGAAATCCCGCTGCGTGGGCGAGGCTCTGGATGGCTTCCTTCAGCGGCAGATGGATGATCGAGAGACTCACGGTGCGGGCCTTGAGCCACTCCCTGCGTCGTTCGGTTTCCTGCTCCAAGAATGCTGCGAGGCGGGCACCGCTGCGGACCAGGTGGGACATGATGGCCATGGGTTCATCAAAGTCGGGGTCACGGGAGAAAATGACGGCGCGATCCTCGGTCGTGATCCATACGAGGCCGCCCGCGTCGACGACTCCGCGGAGACCGATCTGGTCGAGAATCTGCTCTACGACTGTGTCAGCGGGAGCCTGGTCGAATCGGCAGGTCACCCGGTGAGGCTCCAGGGTGAGTTCCGGATCGACCCGGATCTCCAGGCCAGGGTACCTGCGGAGTTCGCCCAGGACGTCGGCGAGCGGCCGGTCCGTACAGTCCAGGGAGATCTGGGTGGCTGTCCATTTCTCCCGCGCGATGGCTTTGGCGTGTTCCCGCGCCGTGGGGATCTTCGGGGGTGGTGCCCAGCCGCGCTCGGCAGACTCTTCGCGCGAGAGGAGGCGCAGCCCATGGAGCGCGGTCCCCGGGGCAAGAGGGGAGGGCGGGGCCGGCGTGGGGGTCGCCGTGGGAGTCCCGGGATCAGGGGTTGCCCCGGCATCCCCTCTGGCCTCGCCTGCGGGTTCGGCGGTGGGGGTGTCGGCGGGAGGCGACTTCCGAAGCCAGAGTGCCGGGCCGAGAGCGAGGGCGGCAGCAAGGGCGACGATCAGGGTGCGGGGGCTCACGGCGGTCGTTTACGCAATTCGAGTGCCGACCCGCCCGTACCCCTTTGCCTCTCCAGCGCCCCGAAGTGTCAGGCGAGTTTACAGCGGGGGCGAATCAGAACTGCACCCGCGAACACGAATGGGTCGGTGTGGGTAGCGAACCGGGACCGCCGGCACGACCCGCCCGGCCTCACGCCGGACCGATCCCGCGGCGCGAGAGGATCCGGCGCTCGAGGAGGCCGAAGGCGAGGCGGTCCACGACGACGCCGAACCCGACGATGAGGACCATGACGGCGCAGACCTGGTTCACGTCGTTGAGTTCGCGGCCGATCAGGAGGGACTTGCCGAGACCGGCGGTGACGTGGATGAGTTCCCCGGCCATGAGGGAACGCCAGCCGAACCCCCATCCCTGTTTCAGCCCCGCGAGGATGGCGGGGAGCGCCGCGGGAAGGGAGATGCGGAAGATCTGTTCCCGGCGGGAGAGGCCGAAGGTCTGGCCGACGCGGCCGAGGATCGGGGGGATCTGGGTGATCCCGTCGCGGACGCCGAGGGCGACGGAGAAGAGCGACCCCATGACGACCACGAAGAGGATGGCGGCCTCGGAGAGCCCGAACCAGAGGACGGCGAGGGGGAGCCAGCAGATCGACGGGAGGGCCTGGACGCCGATCGCGACGGGGCCGACGAGGTCGCGCGCGGTGCGGCTTCCGGAGAGGAGGAGGCCGAGTGCGGCGCCGGCGACGGCGGCGATGGCGAAGCCGGCGGCGATGCGGAGGAAGGACGCGGCGAGGGCGGCGAGGTAATCGCCGGAGTGGATTCCGGAGGCGAGGTTGGCGAGGACGCCGCTCGGCGAGGGGTAGAGCCAGGGAGCGGCGCCGGCGAGTTTCACCGTCGACTCCCAGGTGGCGACGAGGATGGCGGCCGCGGTGATGCGCAGGGCCCAGATGTTCATGGGAGGGACTCGGCGAAGAGGGGTGAGAGCGGGGGGAGGCGGGGGATGAAGCCGATGGCGACGGCGCGGCGGGCCTGTTCGCGGATCGAGTCGGAGAGAAGGTCGGTCGTGAACTCGACGCGCGGCCAGGCTTCGCGGAGAACGGGCTCGGGGAGGGGCTTGCCGGTGAGGGCGCGGAGGGCGTCGTTCGCGGCGGCGGAGCCCTCGGCGGGATGGGCGCGGAGCCACTCGGTGAGGGTCGCGTGGGCGTCGAGGAACCGCCGGATCACGCCGGGGTTCGCTTCCAGAAATCCGCGCCGGGCGACGACGAGCGTCACGGCGAACCGCCGGTCGGTCCAGAGGTCCTTTTCCTCGGCGAGGCGGTCGCCGCCGGCTTCGAGGACGAGGCGGGAGGCCCAGGGCTCGGGGACCCAGGCGGCGTCGAGGTCGCCGCGCTGGAAGAGCGCGAAGATGTCCGGGTTCTCGGCGTTGACGAGGGTTGTCCCGCGGGCGGCGGCCGGGTTGGCGGCGAGGAAGGTCCGGGCGGCGATGTCCTGGGTATTTCCCCACTGGGGGGTGGCGAGGCGCCGGCCTGCGAGGTCGTCGAGGCGGCGGATCCCCGAGCCCGGGCGTGTGACGACGGAGACGCCGTTGGCGGCGGCCCCGGCGATCACGCGCACCTCGGCGCCGCCGGAGCGGGCGAAGGCGTTCAGGGCGGGCGAGGGGCCGACGTAGGCGAGGTCGAGTTCGCCGGAGAGGAGGGCCTCGATGACGGCGGGGCCGGCGTTGAACGTCCGGAACTCGACCGCGGTCCCCTCGAGGGCGCGGGCGAAGTCACCGCGCTGGGAGGCGAGGAGGGGTTGGGCGTGGGTGAGATTGGGGAGGAACCCGATCCGGACGGTGCGGGCTGCGGGTTCGGGCGCGACGGGGACGGCGCGGTGCTCGAGGAAGAACGAGCCCACGGCGGCGGTGAGCGCGGCGAGGGGGAGGACGATGTTGAGGAGGAAGCGTCGGGGGGCGGTCACGGGGATTTTCCGGGGAGCGGGGAACGGGGTGTTGTACCCGGCTGTGGGGGGGCGGGCAAGGCATACTTTACTTACTTGGTAAAGATTCGCCGCCCCGCCCGGACTCCCCTTCCAGCGACTTCAGAATCGCCCGCGCCGGCCGCACCCGGTTCATGATGTACAGATGCAGCCCCGGCGCACCCTGCGCCAGCAGGTCCCGGCACTGCGCGATCGCAAACGCCAGCCCGCTCGCCGCCGCTTCGTCCGCCCCGGCGGCCTCCTGAAGCGATCGCTTGAGCTCCGCCGGCACCGCCACCCCCCACTCCCGGTCGAAGAACTTCGGCGTCATCACCGGCATCACGCCGGGCTGGATCGGGACGGTGATCCCGGCTTCGCGGCAGCGCCGCACGAAGGCGAAGTAGGCGGCGTTGTCGAAGAACATCTGCGTCACGAGAAAGTCCGCCCCCGCGCGGGTCTTGCGGACCAGGTGGGCGAGGTCGTCGGCGGGAGATGTCGCCTCCAGATGCGTCTCGGGGTAGCACGCGGCGCCGACGCAGAAGGCGTACCGCTCCCGGATGTACGCGATGAGCTCCGACGCGTGCCGGAACCCGTCCGGGTGCGGCTCAAACGCTCCCGTGCCCTTGGGCGGGTCCCCCCGCAGGGCGAGGACGTTCCGGACCCCCGCGTCCCGCAGCCGGTCGAGCTGCGTGCGGATCGCTTCACGCCCCTGCCCGACGCAGGTGAAATGCGCGAGCGGGGTGATGCCGAGGCGGACGAGCCGGGCGTTGATCTCGTGGTGCAGCCCGACGTTGCTCCCGCCCGCGCCGTAGGTCACGGAGATGTAGTCGGGGCGAAGGGGGGCGAGCTCGTCGAACGCGCGGTAGAGGCTCTCCACGTCCCCGTCGCGCTTCGGCGGGAAGACCTCGAAGGAGAGGACGGGGCGGGGTGTGCCGAAGAGGTGGGCGATGGTCATGGTCGGAGGGGCGGGAGTTTAAGGAACGCGGGGGTGAATTCCCACCTTCGGACGGCCGGGTCAGTCCAGCCGCGCCACGAGGAACTTCAGGTAGTCGCCTTCGGGGAAGGCGTCGATCACCGGGTGGTCGGGTGCGGCGCCGGCGGATTCGAGGAGGCGGACGCGGTGGCCGGCGTCGCGGCAGCCGTCGTGGAGGGTGCGGAGGAAGTCGTCGGCGCGGACGTGGCTGGAGCAGGACGCGGCGCAGAAGACGGCGC
>JABWAY010000325.1 GCA_013360825.1 Candidatus Brocadiia bacterium
GATGCTCCCCCGCCGCCGCCGCCGGTCGCCCCGCCGCTTCCGCCGGAGCCCCCGGCCCCCGCCGCCGCGGACGAGGCGGTGAAACAGGACCCGGGATCGAAATCGCCGGCGACCGCCCGGATCCAGCTGGCGGACAAGGGCAGGAAGTACGCGGGGAGGAAGTACGGAAAACGATGAGCCCCGGCGGGAGCTCCCTTCGCGCAGCCGCTATTTCACCAGCAGCTGGTATTTCTTCACCTTGCGCCAGAGCGTGACATAGGGAACCCCGAGGATTCTCGAGGCCTGCGCCAGATTCCCGCCCGTGAACGCGAGGACCTCCCGGACGTAGCCCAGCGAAACCGACTCCAGGCTCCGGGAGGGAGGCTCCGGCTCGCGCACACCGGCAGGGGACCGGCGCAGCGCGCGGATCGCGAAGGCCGCCTGCCCGGCGAAGTCGGAGACCATCCGGAGGTCGTCCTCGCTGAACGGCGCCCCCGCGAGGGAATTGTCGAGGCAGATCGCGCCGAGGGCGTCCTTCCCCGCGATCAGGGGGACGAACATCGTGCTCCGGAGCCCGAGCCCCTCCGGATTGGAGGTGTGCAGGTCGGCCCCCTCGCCCCCGAGCACAGTCCGCTGCGCCTGGGACGCCGCCTTCGCCCGGTCGAGCAGGTCGCGATAGGCCGGGCCCAGCAGTTTCTCGGCATCGAACCGCCGGATGGCGGCGACACGCGGCTCTCCGTCCACCCGGGCGAGCAGGAAACCCCGCTCCGCCGCGGCCAGCATCGCCGCCCCCTCCAGGACCCGGCGGTAGAGGTCCTCGAGAGACCCCTCCTCAAAAAGGACCTTGCTGAGCTCGAGAATCTCCCGCAGCCCGCGCTCCCCGCGCCAGGTCGGCTTCCCGCCCTGGACCGACGTCGACAGAATCGCTTCCCGCATCGCCGGATGCCGCAGGCGGTACGTGACACGGTCTTCCTCGATCGATTTCCGCACGAAGCCGCGCCGCTCCGCCTCGACCAGGACCTCCCCCATCCGCGCCCGCTCAAACCCGGCGTTCTCGGCGATCAGGTTCAGGTCGATCGGCCGCCGGATGGCCGCGAGCACCGACAGCACGCGCTGCGCCTCCGCGGACAGGAGACCCAGGCGGCGGACGTAGCACTCGGCCAGGGAGCCCGGGAAGCGGAATTCCTCCGGCCGTTCGACCAGGGTCTTGAACCGCGTCGTCTCGCAGTAGATCGCCTTCTCCTCGATGAGGAGTTTCATCAGCTCCTCGATGAAGAGCGGATTTCCGCGGCACTCTTCGATGATCCGCTTGACCAGGGGGATGGCCGAGCGGTCGATCTGGAGCATCGAGCGGATCAATTCGGCGGTTTCGATGGCCTTCAACCCCTCGATCCGGAGGTCCATGACCCGGTTGGACGCACGGAGTCGTTCCAGGATCGGGGAGAGGGCGTGGGCGGGGGACAGGTCGCCGTAGGTGGACCCGATCATCATCATCCTGCGGGCCGGTTCGGGCGGGGCTGCGGCGAGGTCGTGGAGGATCGCCAGCGTCTGCTCGTCCGCGAGGTGCAGGTCCTCCACGGCATAGATCACGGGAATGACCCGCGCCGTGTCCAGCAGCAGCCCGAGCACGGCCTTGTGGAATGCGGGACCACGGGGGGCCTCCAGAGTCTTTCCCTCGGGGGCGAGTTCCGGGACAAAGGCGGACAGGGCCGAGCGGTGCTTGTCGAAGAGCTGCGCGAGGGTCTTGGGGATCGCGGTGGCGGCGAGGAGGCGGCGGGTCTGGGAGCCGACTCCTCCTCCGGACGGGCCGAGGGTCTGGTGGACCATCCGGCGGACGATTTCGAGGAACGGGGAGCCGGTCCGGGCGTCGTCGGGGGTGACGGCGGTGAAGAACCCGGTTTCCTTGATGAGGGCGTGGTACTTGAACTCCTGGATCAGGCGGGACTTGCCGATCCCGGGGGGGCCGCTCAGGAGGAGGAAGTCTGGGGCTGCGGGGTCGCCGAAGAGCAGGCGGCGCTCGAGGAGTTGTTTGAACGCCTGGAATTCGGCGTCGCGTCCGACGAACTTGGCACTGGTGATTGTGAGCACGCCGGCTCCAGAGTGCGCGGGGGTGCGCAGCCGGGAATTTACGGGAGCGACGGGGGGGAATTCAAGCGCGTTTTCATAATGACGATTGCAGAATGACTACTCAATTAGACCAAGTGCCCAAGAAACTCCTTCAGCCTCTCCGTCCGAGGCGCGTCGAGCGTCCCCGCCGCCTCCCCGCTCTCCACCACCACCCCGCCGTCCAGAAAAACCACCCGCTTCCCAACATCCCTGGCAAAACTCATCAGGTGGGTCACGACCACCATCGTCATCCCCTCCGTCGCCAGACCCCGCATGACCGCAAGCACCTCCCCGACCAGCTCCGGATCCAGCGCACTGGTGACTTCGTCAAACAGCATCACGCGGGGCTTCATCGCCAGCGCCCGCGCGATCGCAACCCGCTGCTGCTGTCCACCGGAGAGCTCGTGCGGCCAGGCCTGACCCCGATCCCCCAGTCCGACCCGCTCCAGGAGGGCGCGCGCCAGCGTGTCGGCCGCCGCGGGGTCGAGCCCGAGGACCTCACGGGGCGCCAGCGTCAGGTTCTGGAGCACGGTCAGGTGGGGGAACAGGTTGAAGCGCTGGAAGACCATGCCGACCTGGCGGCGGTGGGTGTCCGCGTCCGGTCCGGGGCGGACCCGCTTGCCGGCGAAGGTGATCTCGCCGACGTCGGGGGTTTCGAGGAGGTTGAGGCAGCGGAGAAGAGTTGACTTGCCGCTTCCGGAGGGGCCGAGCAGGCAGACGACGTCCCCGGCGTGGACATCGAGATCGATGCCGCGCAGTATCTCCTTATCCCCGAATGACTTACGCAGTCCTCTAGTCGTGATGAGCGGCGGCTCGGACACGCAGCCTCCTTTCCAGACGACGCACCGCCCACGACAGCGGCAACGTCAACGCCAGATAACACCCCGCCACCACCGTCCAGACAAGAAACGGCTCATACGTCAGCGATGTGATCGTCCTCCCCATCATCGTCAGCTCGTTGATCGTCACCACAGACGCCAGCGATGTGTCCTTGAGCATCGCCACCCCCTCGTTCCCGAGCGCCGGAAGCACGTTCCGGATCGCCTGCGGCAGCACCACCAGCCGCATCGTCTGCCGCCGCGTCAGCCCCAGAGCCCGCGCCGCCTCCGACTGACCCCGGTCCACCGACTGCACCCCTGCCCGGAAAATCTCCGCGATGTAGGCCGCATAGCAGACCCCGAACGCCACCGTCGCCGACAGGAACGGCGACGGAACATGCCACTGCCGGATCAGGTACCCGACCCCGTAGTAGATGTAGAGAATCTGCACGAACAGGGGGATCCCCCTCACCACCTCGACATACAGCGCGCTCAGGACGCGCCCAGGCTTCCAGGGACCGACGCGCAGAAGCGCGATCAGCAGCCCGAACACCAGCCCCAGGGCCAGCGAGGCACCCGTCAGCGCCGCCGTCCACGCCAGCGCCCGGGGAATCTCCGTCGCGAACGTCCCCCAGGTCCCCCCGCTCACTGCGGCTTCGTGATCCACTTCTCGCGAATCCGCTCCCACTCCCCCGAGGCGCGGATCTTCTTCAGGGCCTCATTGATCTTCCCGATCAGTTCGCCATTCCCCTTCGCCGTCGCAATCCCGTACTGCTCCCGCGTAAACAACTCCCCCACGAGCTTGAACCCGGGTTTCCGGGCGACCAGCCAGCGGCTGACGGGCTCGTCGTTCACGATCGCGTCGATCTGCCCGTTGGCGAGGTCCTGGAACGCCAGGTCGATCGTGCCGTAAGCCCGGACCGTCGCCCCCAGCGCCTTCGCTTCATCCAGCCCCGTCGTCCCCTCCTGCGCGCCGACCGGCCGCCCCCGCAGGTCTTCCCTGCCGCGGATCCCCGCCTCGTCGTGCCTGACGGCGACGATCTGCCCGGCCTCGTAGTACGGGTCGCTGAACGCCACCTCCTCCGCGCGCTTCGGCGTGATCGTCAGGCATGAGATCGCGACGTCGAAATGCCCCGCCTTCAACCCCGGGATCAGACCGTCAAAGGGGCTGTTCCGGAACTCCACAGGTCGCCCGATCTCTCTTCCCACCGCCTGCATCAGCTCGATATCGAACCCTGCGAACTTGTCGGCGCCCTCGAGGAACTCGAAAGGGCGGTAGCTGGCGTCGGTCCCGACCTTGAGAGGGCCGGAGCCGGGGGGCGTGGCGCCGGAGCAGCCGGCGAGGAGGAGTGCGGCCGGGACGAGGAGGAGTGCGAGAAGGAGGCGCATGGGAGGAGCGTAGTGGGCGAGGGGGTGCCGCTCAATGGAAATGCGGGGGGTTGCCCCCTCCCCCGGGGGGGACTACGATCCGGAGATGCGGCGCGTCCTCCCGGTTCTCCTGATCGCGGTCTCGACCGCCCGCGGCGGCGAGCTCGAGGATCTCATTGCGCGGCTGGGGGACGACGACCCGGCGGTCCGCGAATCCGCGACCGAGGCGCTCGCGGTCCGGGGCGAGGCGGCCGGTGCCGCCCTCCGCG
>JABWAY010000326.1 GCA_013360825.1 Candidatus Brocadiia bacterium
GAGTGGCTCGGGGAACGCCGGCACCCGCGGTTTCCCGACGCCCTGTCCCCGCGACGGCCCGTGGGGCGGGGCGTGAGTCGAGTCCGGCCCGGCGGGGTCAGAGCAGAGCCGCGCAGCCCAGGACGTCGTGCCCCCGGCGGAAGTCCCTCACCACATCAAACGCGTCCCGCTTCTGCATCGCCCGGCCTCCCGGAAAGCACCGATGTCCTCGACGACTCCTCTTCACATCGGTTGTCATCGGCAATGGCTCCGCGACTCCTGCGGGGAACCCGGAATTACCGGCAGCACTTTCGGGGGACGCCCGTGTCGGGGACTCTGCGCGTCTCGACGCAGCCCGTCCGCGCTCCGGCTCCGCCCCCCCACCCCCGTTCTTGATTTTCCCTCTCCCCCCCGCCTAGAGTGACCGCGCCGGCCCGCGTTCCCCCTCCGTCCCGGCCCGCGGGAGTGCCCGTCGCCGTTCGCGCCGTTCGGATTCCCCGAATCTGGAGACCCCCATGTCCGCAGCCGCCGACGCCTTTCTGGCCCAGGTCATCGCCAGGAATCCGGGAGAGCCCGTCTTTCACCAGGCCGTCCGCGAGGTCGTCGATTCGGTCCATCCGGTCGTGGAAGCGAACGCGGCGTACCGGAAGGCGAAGATCCTCGAGCGCCTCTGCGAACCCGAGCGCACGGTGATCTTCCGCGTCCCGTGGGTCGACGACGCGGGCGAAGTCCAGGTCAACCGCGGGTACCGGATCGAGATGTCCAGCGCCCTCGGCCCGTACAAGGGCGGGCTGCGCTTTCATCCCTCGGTCACGCTGGGGATCCTCAAGTTCCTCGCGTTCGAGCAGGTGTTCAAGAACAGCCTGACGACGCTGCCGCTGGGCGGGGGAAAGGGGGGATCGGACTTCGATCCGAAGGGAAAGAGCGACGGCGAGGTGATGCGGTTCTGCCAGGCGTTCATGAGCGAGCTGTTTCGGCACATCGGGTCCCGGACCGACGTGCCGGCGGGGGACATCGGCGTGGGGGCGCGCGAGATCGGGTACCTCTTCGGGCAGTACAAGAAGCTCCGGAACGAGTTCACGGGGGTGCTGACGGGCAAGGGTCTGAACTGGGGTGGGTCGCTGATCCGGTCCGAGGCGACGGGGTATGGGGCGGTCTACTTCGCGGAGGAGATGCTGGCGACGCGCGGGGAGAGCGTGAAGGCCCGGACGGCGACGGTGTCGGGGTCGGGGAATGTCGCGCAGTACACGGTCGAGAAGCTGAACCAGCTGGGGGCGAAGGTGATCACGCTGTCGGATTCCGAGGGGACGATCATGGACGAGAGCGGGATCGACGCCGGGAAGCTGGCGTGGGTGATGGAGCTGAAGAACGTGCGCAGGGGGAGGATCCGCGAGTACAGGACGCAGTACCCGAAGGCCCGCTTCCTCGAGGGCAAGGAGCCGTGGGGGGTTCCGTGCCAGCTGGCGTTCCCGAGCGCGACGCAGAACGAGATCGATGCGGCGGATGCGAAGGCGCTGGTCGCCGGGAGGTGCATGTGCGTCGCGGAGGGCGCGAACATGCCGACGGATCCGGCGGGGGTGGAGGTCTTCCGGGCGGCGAGGATCCTGTTCGGGCCGGGGAAGGCGGCGAATGCGGGAGGGGTCGCGACCTCGGGGCTCGAGATGTCGCAGAACTCGCTTCATCTGAGCTGGACGCGCGAGGAGGTCGATGCGCGGCTGCACGGGATCATGAAGTCGATCCACCGCGCGTGCGTTCAGTACGGGAAGGAAGGGGACTACATCGACTACGTG
Organism: Candidatus Brocadiia bacterium; assembly: GCA_013360825.1. Lineage (GTDB taxonomy): Bacteria > Planctomycetota > MHYJ01 > WSZJ01 > WSZJ01 > WSZJ01. Next base: position 1,770 of record JABWAY010000326.1, read on the forward strand.
AAGGGGGCGAACATCGCGGGGTTCATCAAGGTGGCGGACGCGATGCTGGAGCAGGGGGTGGTGTAGCGGGCGTGGGAGGCCTGGTGGGACGGGACCGGCTCGCCGGACCCTCGCTTCGGCGGGGCGGCGCCGAAGACGTCAAGTCGGCGCTTGCCCGGGGGGCGGCCGGTGACTAGGCTCTGGCGATGAAGAAAACGCTCCTCCCCGGGATCGTCCTCGCCGTGCTGCTCGCCGCCTGGATGTACGTCGTGGGATTCACGGGCTGGTACAAGCACCCCACGATGCAGGCGATGTTCTGGTTCGTGGTCCTGATCCAGATCGTCGTCCTCACCTGCGTGATCCGCGGCGCCGCCCGGGCGGGGTCGGGATTCGCCGGGCGATTCCTCAGGGGAGCGGGAACTTCGGCGGTGGCCGCCCCGCTCGTCTTCCTGAACTCGCTGCTCTTCACGCAGGTCGTCTTCCCCGGATATTTCGGGGAGATCCGCGCGGCGCAGGAGTCGCTCCTGCGGTCGAAGGGGCTGCCCGAGGCGGAGATCACGGAGGCGCTGAAGGTCGCCGCCTCGATGGAGAATCCGTACCTGCATGCGGCGTTCGGTGCGATCGGCACGATCGTGACCGGGATCGTCGTCTCGCTGATCGTGGCGGCGGTGGTGAAGAAGGGCGCCTCGAAGTAGGCCGCGATGCGTCTCTTCCTCGCGTTCTTGCTGCTTTCGGCGGCGGCGTGCGGCCAGGATCTCTCCGTGGACCGTCGGGCGCTGGGCGAGCTGCTGGCGCCGAAGAAGCTGAAGCCGGAGGATGTCGGGTTCGACTTCCAGCATCTCGACTCGATGCCGCCGAACTACGTGGCGTCGCACTCGAACACGACCTCGAAGGAGGGGCAGCTGTCGGTCTGGCGGCGGGTGCAGAAGGCGCCGCTCGACTTCCCCGCCGAGGTGCAGGCGATGTCGGGGCGGATCCTGCGCCACGGGATGTGGGACGCGGTTGCCGGGGCGCTCGACCGGCCTGCCCCGCCGCGCGACCTTCCGCTTCCCGCCCCGCTTGATGCGCTCCCCGCGCAGCTGCGCGCGCCGGTCGGGACGCTTCTCGCGGCGATCGGGACGAAGGAGCCGGCGCTGATCTGGGAGGCGATCGTGGCGGCCCGGGGCGAGCTGGAGGGGTTCCGTGGGGAGGTGAACTACGCGAAGGACGGCGTGGTGGTGACGAGCGTGTCGTCGCCGTCGGATCCCGCCGCGACGCTCACGATCCGGTTCGGCGGGAACGACCACTATCGCGGGCCGTGGGCCGGGGCAGACGGGGCGGGGGTCGTGCGCGTGCTGATCGACGTCTCGGGGAACGACCGTTACGAGGCCGGCGAGGAGGACACGTCGCAGGGGGCTGCACGGAACGGCGGGATCGCATTTCTCGTCGACTTCGCCGGGGACGACGTCTACCGCGCGCCGAAGTACCTCGCCCAGGGGGCGGCGCTGGAGGGGACCGGGGTGCTGTGGGACGCGGCGGGGAACGACTCGTACGAGGCCGAGGGGTTCGCGCAGGGAGCGGCGCAGGATGGCGTCGGGATCCTGATCGACGACGCCGGGAACGACCGCTACACGGTGACCCTCCGCGGCCAGGGTTTCGGCGGCGCGTCGGCGTTCGGCCTTCTCCTCGACCGCGCGGGGGACGATGTCTACCGCGCCCGGGACGCGACGTTCGGCGACAAGGTCACCGTCCCCGCGCCGCAGGACGAGACGCACAACGCCAACATGGCGCAGGGGTGCGGCCTCGGCAACAACGCCGCGCCGCATCGCGCCGGCGGGGTCGGGATGCTCCTCGACGTCGACGGAAACGACCGCTACGAAGCGGGATGCTGGGCGCAGGGAGCGGGGTATTTTCAGGGGATCGGCGCCCTCCTCGACCTCGCCGGGGACGACACCTATACCGCCTGGGTCTACGTGATGGGCACCGGCGCGCACGGCGGGTTCGGAATCCAGATCGACGCGCGCGGCGACGACGTCTACACCGTCGGCGGCTGGAACGGCCCCGCGATGTCCGTCGACTACGGAATCGGGTTCTTCCTCGAGGGGCGCGGCAACGACCGCTACATCGGCCCCTCCTCCGGCCTCGGCACTTCGATCGGCCTCGGCATCTCCCTCTTCCAGGACGCCGCCGGCGACGACCTCTACCAGCCCAAAGACGACCGGATCGGGTTCGGCATCCTGTACGGCAACGAGGACTACAACGAGGACGGGAAAGTCACCCCCGCCGAAAAACGGCACTGGGGTCTCTTCCTCGACCTCGCCGGCTCCGACCGGTACCCGAAGCCCCGGGCCAATTCCACGCGCTGGGATTCCGCGCCGTTCAGCGGCGGGCTGGACGTCGCGGGGACAAAGCCGGACTTCGCCCCCGGGAAGGCGCGGACCTGGGACGGCGCGGAAGTCGATCTCACCGCGGACAACTGGGAGACGCTCCAGCCGATCGACCTGCTGAAACTCCACAAGGGGGATGCGGCGGCGAAAGCCGACTACGCGCTCTCGCACGGCCTCCGGCACGAGGGAAGCGACCTGCTCGCGCTGGTCGGGGACCCGAAGGCGCTGCTGACGCTCCATTTCGGGACGGCGGAGCTGACATACTCGAAGGATCTGCACCTCTGGGTGAGCGCTGCGGATGCGGCGTGGGGGCCGAAGGTCGCGGCGCTCCCGCCGGACGCCGCCGCCGATCCGGCCTGGCCGGGGTGGGTGAAGGCGATGGTCGCGTGGCGGACACAGGTCGCGGCGTCGGGGCGGCGCTCA
>JABWAY010000027.1 GCA_013360825.1 Candidatus Brocadiia bacterium
CCGCGAGTTCTTCCCGGAAACCCTCTACTGGAACCCCGAAATCGTCACCGACGACGAGGGCCCCTGCTTCCGGTAGACCCGCGCGAGCGCCATCTGCGCGGCCTGCTCGCCCGCCGCATGGCCCATGCGGGACGCCTCCTCCCGCGCCAGAACATGCGCGACGACGACGGCATGGCCGCGTTCGCGAAGCGCGACGAGGGGGGCCCCGGGGCTCTCCGCGTCGAGCAGGTCGCTGACGAGAAGAATGCGGCCGCGACGGGCCCGGAGGAGGGTGCGGACGGCGGCGACGGCGGCGGGCCCGCCCCCGGACGGATACCCCTCGACCCGCCGGTCCATCTCCCCGATTTCGGCGGGCTCCGACCACCCGCCGGGTTCAAAGTCGCGCCCTCCCGCGAACGGGACGACCCGCGCCCTGTCCCCGCTCAGGAGCGCGACGGCGATCGCGGCCGCCGCGACCCGGCGCGCCGTCCGATCCTTCTCCCAGGCCGCCATCGAGCTGGAGAGGTCCAGGAGCACGGTCAGGGATCCCTCCACCTGCTCGCGGAATTCCCGGATGTGCAGCCCCCCGGTCCGCGCGTACGCCGCCCAGTCGATCAGCCGCGGATCGTCCCCCGCCGTATACCCCCGGTGCCCGGCGAACTCCCCGCCCTCCCCCAGCCGCGGCCCCGGACGCCCTCCCCCCGCCGCCCCCGGCGCTCCATGGCGGCGCGCCGCGGCAAGCGCCGCCAGCCGGGCCAGTTCAGGGGAGGACAACAGCACGGGCGCTCTCCACTCCTCGGGTTCTCCAACTCCTAACGTCGGCCGGCGCACCGGGTCCGCTTCAACCCCAATTTGTTGACGCTCGCAGTCCGCACCCATAGAATCCCGCCCCGACCCGCCTCAACCCACTCGCCGTCGGAACCTGAAGAATGCGATACGATTACGTCGGCGTCCTCGTCTTCCTCGTTCTGGCCGTCGGCTTCATTCTGGCCGGAATGACCGCGCAGCGCATCGTCTCGCGCCTCCTCCGCACCTGGCGCCCGAGCGCCTCCAAACTGAGCCCGTATGAATGCGGCGAAGAACCCGTCGGCGGGACCTACGTCCGCTACAACATCCGCTTCTACGTCATCGCCCTCATCTTCATCGTGTTCGACGTCGAAATCGTCCTCCTCTTCCCCTGGGCCCGCGTCTTCCAGGAACTCTACCCCTTCTACCGGTCCGTCCTCTTCTGGGACATGGTCATCTTCATCGGGATCCTGGCCTTCGGCCTGGCTTATGTCTGGGCGAAGGGCGACCTGGAATGGGTGAAGACGTTCCGGAAGCATCTGTCGCCGGCGGAGAAGGTGGCGCGTTCACCGCAGAAGAAGGAGGCGGCGTAGGTGCACCTGCTGGACTTCATCCATCAGCTTCTCCCGTTCACCCGTGACTGGGCGGACTGGTTCGTGTACGTGCTGATGGTGTTTTTCTTCGCGTTTGCGATCCTGAACACGCTGGTCGCGCCGCTGACCGGGATTTCTACCTACATCGAACGCCGGCTGGCCGGGCGCGCGCAGTACCGGTGGGGTCCCAACCGGGTCGGGTTCCGGAGCCTCCTTTCGGCGCTTCCCCTCACCCGCGGCCTGACGAAACTCGCGGATGTCCAGCCGATCAAGTTCATCGGGAGCAAGATCCCCGGCGGACTCCTCCAGTTCGCGGCGGACGGGCTCAAGCTGTTCACCAAGGAAGACATCATCCCGAGCGGGGCCGACAGCTTCCTCTTCAGGCTTGCGCCGTACGTCGTCATGGCCGGATCCTTCGCGGCGTTCGCGGTCTTTCCGGTCAGCTTCTGGTGCAGCGCGACCAATCTCAACATCGGCATCTTCTACGTCATCGGGATCAGCTCGCTCGTGGTTCCCGGGGTGCTGATGAGCGGCTGGGCCAGCGCGAACAAGTGGGCGCTGTACGGCGGCATGCGCGCGGCGTCCCAGATCGTCTCGTACGAGATCCCCGTGGCGATCTCGCTCATGACGGTCGTGATGCTGACGGGCTCGATGAACATGAACGATATCGTGGCGTCGCAGCTGAGCGGCTACGGGATCGAGAAGGCCGGGCTCCTGGGCTGGAACGTCTTCCGTTACGGCGGGCTGCTCGTCGTCCCGTTCGTCGTCTACTTCATCGGAGGCTGCGCCGAGGTCAACCGGACGCCCTTCGACCTGCCGGAGGCGGAGTCGGAACTGGTCGCCGGATACCACACCGAGTACTCGGGGTTCCGCTGGTCGTTCTTCTTCATGGCCGAATACGCCAACATGTTCGCGGTCGGCGCGATCGCCACGACGATGTTCCTCGGCGGCCCGCTCCCCCCGTACCCCGCCGCGTTCACGGAGGGGCTGCCGATGCTCGCGCGGTTCGGCGAAGGGTTCTTCTGGTTCTTCGTGAAGTCGTACTTCTTCGTCCTCGTCATGATCCACATGCGCTGGACCCTTCCCCGCTACCGGATCGACCAGCTCATGCACCTCTGCTGGAAGGTGCTGATCCCGATCGCCCTTCTCTGGTTCGTGATCATGTGCGGCGTGAAGATGTGGCGCATGGAACAGAATCTTCCGAAGCATCCGGCCGCGGCGGCGGCGGGAGCGCACCGGTGATCGCGGTCCTCGGTCTCCAGCTGTCGAACCCGGGCGCGTGGGTCTTCCTCGCGTTCGCGGCCGTGACCGTCGCCAGCGCGCTCATGGTCGCGGTCTCGCGGAACATCGTGTACTCGGCGTTTTCGCTCCTCCTGACGTTCTTCGGCGTCGCCGGGCTCTACGTGTTCCTCGACGCGGACTTCCTTGCCGCCGCCCAGCTGCTGGTCTACATCGGCGGCATCCTGGTGCTGATCCTGTTCGGGATCATGCTGACCAACAAGATCCGGGACATCCATGTTTCCAACGACACCACGAACCCCATCCTCGGGGCCGTCGTCGCCGCGGGGATCTTCCTGGTGCTGGCGTACGTCTCCCTGCGCTGCGACTGGCAGGTCGAGGACCGGCCCCCCGCCGCCACCGCGCATGAGATCGGCCGCGCTTTCATGGGCCGCTACCTCCTCCCCTTCGAGGCCTCCTCCGTCCTGCTCCTGGGCGCGCTGATCGGCGCCGCCTACCTGGCCCGGCGGAGCGAGAAAAAGGAGGGCGCATGATCGCCTCCCTGGAGTGGTTCCTCCTCATCGGCGCGTTCCTTTTCGCCACCGGCGTCTACACCATCCTCACCCGGAAGAACGCCGTCTCCGTCCTGATGGGCGTGGAACTCGTCCTCAACGCCGCCAACATCAACCTGATCGCCTTCTCCCGCTTCATCAAGCCCGTCTCCTCCATCGGCCCCCAGTCGGTCGCTCTCCCCATGGAACCGGTCGCGGCAAGCGGGATCTACGGCGCGCCGTGGATTCAGGGCCAGGTCTTTGCCGCCTTCGTGATCGTCCTGGCGGCGGCGGAGGCCGCGGTGGCGCTGGGGATCATTCTGGGGATCTACCGGGGGCTCGGCGATGTGAACGTGGACGAGACGGTGAGGTTGAAGGGATAGCATGGGACACGATCACGGACACGGAGGGCACGGGCACGACGACCACGGACACGGGTCCGCGGGGTCGGGGCACGGGCATGCCGCGCACGGTGCGGGGCACGACGATCACGGGCACGGCGGCCACGGCGGCGGGCACGCGACTCATTTCAGGCCCGCAGGGATGTCGATCGGTCTGCTCGTGTTCCTCGGGACGCTGGTGGCCGGCGGAGTCTTCTTCAGCCTCGGGCACGGCGGGCACCTGACCGTCGGCGGGGCGGCGATCGACCTGAACGGCCTGTTCGACACGCCGTGGCCGGCCCTGACGATTCTCTGCCTGCCGCTCCTGGCCGCGTTCGTCCAGATCTTCTTCGGCAGCCGGCTTCCGCGCAGGGGCGACTGGGTCTCGACCGCGGCGGTCGGGGCCGGGCTCGCCCTGTCGCTCATGATGTTCGGCCGGATGATCGGGATCTACGACTGGCAGATGGAGCGGACTCACGAGATCGAGTGGATCTCCCTCTTCAGCCGCGTCGCCCCGGGGTCGATCGACGGGATCTCCGTCCGGATCCCGATGGGGATGCTGATCGACAACCTGACGGTCATCATGCTCGTGGTCGTCACGCTCGTGTCGACCCTGGTTCACGTCTTCTCGATGGGCTACATGGCGGACGACCCGCGCTACTCGCGGTTCTTCGCCTACCTCAGCATCTTCACGTTCTCGATGCTCGGCCTGATCCTCTGCAACAACGTCTTCGCCCTGTACATGTTCTGGGAGCTGGTCGGGCTGTCGAGCTACCTCCTGATCGGGTTCTGGTTCGAGAAGAAGTCCGCCGGGGACGCCCAGAAGAAGGCGTTCCTCGCCAACCGGGTCGGCGATATCGGCATGTTCCTCGGGATCATGACCCTGTTCCTCATGACCGGCGAGATCACCTACAAGGGGCTCTTCCAGTCGATCGCCGACGGCTCTTTCGGCGCGCACATCGGGATCCTGACCGCCGCGGGAATCTGCCTGTTCTGCGGCTCGATCGGGAAGTCTGCGCAATTCCCGCTCCATATCTGGCTCCCGGACGCGATGGAGGGCCCGACCCCGGTCTCCGCGCTGATCCATGCCGCGACGATGGTGGCGGCCGGCGTCTACCTCGTCACGCGCATGTTCCCGCTGTTCACCCCCACGGCCCTGCTCACCATCGCGTACTTCGGCGGCTTCACGGCGCTCTTTGCCGCGACGATCGCCCTGTGCGCCAACGACATCAAGAAGGTGCTCGCCTACTCGACCGTCTCGCAGCTCGGGTACATGATCATGGGGCTGGGCGCGGGGGCGTACATGTTCGGATTCTTCCACCTCTGGACGCACGCGTTCTTCAAGGCGTGCCTGTTCCTCGGCTCCGGCTCGGTCATTCACGCCGTCCACACGCAGGACATGCGCGAGATGGGCGGGCTGTGGAAGAAGATGCCGATCACGTTCGGAGCGATGTTCGTCTCGACGCTGGCGATCGCCGGAGTCCCCGGGACGAGCGGATTCGCCTCGAAGGACGGGATTCTCGGCGACCTCCTCTTCGCCGCCCACCACCAGGCCGCCCTGTGGCCGATCGTGATCATGGCGTTTGCCGGCGCCGGGCTCACCGCCTTCTACATGTTCCGCCTGGTCTTCATGACCTTCACCGGGAAGCCGAAGATCCAGGACAAGTTCGACCATGCGCACGAGTCCCCCTGGGTCATGGCCGCCCCGCTCATCGTCCTGGGCGGCCTCGCGCTCACCAGCCACTACGCCCCCTTCGCCGACCTCGTCGGCCCGCCGAAGTCCGCGGCGATCGAGGGGATGAAGCTCGCCGGCGTCGAGGTCCACGAGATCCTGCCCCACGCCGCCGCCGACGGCCATGCCGCGCAGGACGGACACGGAGCGGAGACGGCGGGCAGCAGTTCCCTCGCCCTCGTCGGAAGCGGCAAGGACGCTCCCGCCGGCGTCTCGACGCGGCGCCCCTATCACGATCCGCTCCATCACGACAAGCACCACTCGCACCAGACCGCGATGGTCTTCTCCATCCTCGTCGCGGGGACCGGCATCTTCCTCTCCTGGCTCACCTACCAGCGCGGCGTGATCAGCGCTCCGAAGATCGCCGCCGCCCTTCCCGGCCCCTACAGGCTCCTCGTGAACAAGTACTACATCGACGAGATCGTCCACGAGGGATTCGTCAAGCCGTGCATCCACATCGCCCGGGGCTGCGCACGCTTCGACCTCAAGGTCATCGACTTCCTCGTCAACGCCACCGGGAAAGCCGCCGTGGCCTGGGCCTGGGCCGCGGGGCTGTTCGACCAGAAAATCGTGGACGGCGCCGTCAACGGCACCGCGGACGTCGTCCAGTCCTCCGGGGCGGCTCTCTCCCGCCTCCAGACCGGCCGGATCCGCACCTATCTCGCATGGAGCCTCGCCGGCGCGTTCGTCGTCGTCGGCGCGTTCCACATCGTCAATAACTGGACTCAGATCGTCACGCACCTGACCAAGCCGGCGCAGGACGAGCGCACCAAATGAGGAGACGTAGAGAGTGAGCCACCTCCTGTCCCTGATGACGTTCATCCCCCTCCTGGGGGCCGTGATCATCCTCTGCCTGCCCAGGGGCAAGCACGAGCTGATCAAATCCGTCGCCGCCTGCGCCGCCGGGCTGCCGCTCTTCCTCAGTTACTTCCTGTGGAAGGGATTCGACAAGTCGACTCCGGGGATGCAGTTCGTGGAGCAGGTCGACTGGATTCCGCTGTTCAACATCCAGTACCACATGGCGGTGGACGGAATTTCCGTGGTCATGCTCCTCCTGACTTCGGTGATCTCCTTCATCTGCATTTTCGCCTCGTGGGAGATCCACAAGGGGGTCAAGGGGTACTTCGCGCTGTTCCTGCTGCTCGAGACGGGAATGATGGGCGTCTTCTGCGCGATGGACTTCTTCCTGTTCTACGTCTTCTGGGAAATCATGCTGCTCCCGATGTACTTCCTGATCGGGATCTGGGGAGGGCCGCGGAAGGAGTACGCGGCGATCAAGTTCTTCATGTACACGCTGGTCGGCAGCGTGCTGATGCTGGTGGTCATGCTGGTGTTCTACTTCAACGTGACGGACCCGACGACGGGGAAGAACACGTTCAACCTGCTGGCGCTGAAGCAGCAGAACGACCATTCCGGGCTGCTGTCGAGCATGAACGTCCGGTACCTCTGCTTCATCGCGCTGTTCATCGGGTTCGCGATCAAGGTTCCCGTTTTCCCGTTCCATACATGGCTTCCCGACGCGCACGTCGAGGCGCCCACGGCGATCTCGGTCGTGCTGGCGGGCGTGCTGCTGAAGATGGGGACGTACGGGCTGTTCCGGATCAGCTTCCCGCTGCTGCCGGATCAGGCGATCGCCTGCTCGGTGATGATCGGAGTGCTGGGGGCGATCAACATCGTCTACGGGGCGCTCTGCGCCCTCGCGCAGGACGACCTCAAGAAGATGGTGGCGTACTCGTCGGTCAGCCACATGGGCTACTGCCTCCTCGGCATGGGGGCGATGACGACGGCCGGGTTCAACGGCGCGATGATGCAGATGTTCACGCACGGGACGATCACCGCCATGCTCTTCCTGTGCGTCGGCGTGATCTATGACCGCGTCCATCACCGCTGGATCAGCCGCTTCGGCGGCCTCGCGACGATGGTTCCCGTCTACACCGCCTTCGTGACCTTCGCCTTCTTCGCGTCGCTCGGACTCCCCGGCATGTCCGGCTTCATCGCAGAGGCCCTCTGCTTCATCGGGGCCTGGTCCAACGGCACGCCGGTCTTCCAGAAGATCACGATCTTCTCCACCCTCGGCATCCTGCTCGGCGCGGCGTTCCACCTCTGGGCGCTTCAGCGGATGTTCCTCGGCGAACGGAACAAGATCTACACCGAACAGTACCACCACGTCACGGAGATCAACGGGCGCGAAATCTTCTGCCTCGTCCCGCTCGCGATCCTCGTCCTGGGGGTCGGAATCTACCCGTCGGCCGTCCTCGATCTCATGAACGTCTCGCTCGCGGAACTCCAGGCGTTCATCCAGCAGTACAACACCGAACTGAAGCCCTGACGGAAGGAACATGGAACTCGGAGTCGTCGACAACCTCGCGTACCTGACGCCGGAGTTCATCCTCACGGCGACGCTCGCGGGCGTCATCACGCTCGACCTGGCGCGCCCCAAGGGGGCGTCCGGCGCCATTTCCAAGCTCGCAGCCACCGGGATCGGCGCCGCCCTCATCATGGTCCTGATCACGTTCTTCGAGCTGGAATACCGGCAGCTGACCCGGGTCTTCCTCTTCGCCGACTCCTTCGTCGTCGACCCGTTCTCACTCTTCTTCAAGACCGTCGCCGGCGTCTGCTCGTTCCTGGTCGCCCTCTTCGCCGCACGGATGCGCCGCGTCGAGGCCCACGGGACCGGCGAGTTCTACTCCCTCCTCCTCGTGACCACCATCGGCGTCTTCCTGATGTCCAGCGCCGTCGACCTGGTCGGGCTCGTCGTCGCCATCGAAACCCTGTCGATCCCGTCCTATGTCCTCGCCGGGTTCTACAAGCGGGACCGCGGGTCCAGCGAAGCGGCGCTGAAGTACGTCCTCTACGGCGCCGTGGCGACGGGAACGATGCTCATGGGGCTGTCGTTCCTCTACGGCCTCGCCGGGGACACGACGTTCGCGGGCATCGCCCGCGCGATGAACAGCGGGAACGTCGATATCCTCTCGCTGTCGATCATCCTCGGCCTCGTCCTGGTCGGCGTCGGCTTCAAGATCTCCGCCGCCCCGTTCCACATGTGGACACCGGATGTGTACGAAGGGTCGCCGACGCCGGTCACCGCCTACCTGGCGACGGCCTCCAAGGCCGCGGGGTTCGCCGTCCTGCTCCGCCTCTTCTACAACATCCTCGCCCGCCCCGAAGGCTCCCCCACCGGGCAGTGGCTGCCCATCGGCGACGCGGGCTGGACCCAGCTCGTGGCCGTCATCTCCGTCCTGACGATGACGATCGGCAACCTCGCCGCCTACCGGCAGACGAACGTCAAGCGCCTGCTGGCGTACAGCTCGATCGCCCACGCCGGGTACATCCTTCTCGGGTTCGTCGTCCTCCACGGTCTCGGCATCATGGCGATGCTGTTCTACATCGCCGTCTACGTCTTCATGAACCTCGGCGCCTTCCTCTCCATCATCGCGGTCTCGGAAGCCGGCGGCGGCGAGGAGATCTCCGACTTCCGCGGCCTCGGCTGGCGCTCCCCGTTCCTCGGGCTCTGCCTCTCGGCGTTCCTGTTCTCCCTGACCGGCCTCCCGCCGTTCGCCGGCTTCGTCGGCAAGGCCTACCTGTTCGCGGCCCTCGTCAAGAACGGCTGGATCTGGCTGGCCGTGATCGCCGCCCTCAACAGCGCCGTCTCCCTCTACTACTACGTCCGCGTCGTCAAGGCCATGTACCTCGAGGGCATCCCCCGGAACGAGAACGACGTCGTCCCCCTCCGCATCGGCGGGTACTTCGGGATCCTCCTCTTCGTCTGCCTCGTCCCGACGATCGTCCTCGGCATCTACTGGCAGCCGCTTCAGAAACTGGCGATGCACAGTTCCGGCGTGAACACCACGCAGGGCCCTGGCCTGCCCAGGTAACCCGTCCCCGGACGGTCCCGTGCCGGGCATCTCGGAGGTTCCGCGATGAGGATCAAGATCATCGGCGTGCCCATGGACCTCGGCGGAGACCGCCGCGGCGTCGACATGGGCCCGTCGGCGATCCGGTACGCGGACCTCGAGGAGCGGCTGGAGAAGATCGGCCACGAGGTCGTCGATCACGGGGACATCGCCGTGCCGATTCCGGAAGCGAGGGCGATCAAGGACCCGACGGCGAAGTACCTGCCGGAGATCGTGCGCGCGAACAAGACCCTGGCGGACGTCGTGGCGAAGGCGCTGAAGGACGGGTTCTTCCCCCTGGTGCTCGGGGGGGACCACTCGGTCGCGGTCGGCTCGCTCTGGGGGGTGACGCGCGTCCGGAAGAAGGTCGGCATTCTCTGGATGGACGCGCACGCGGACTTCAATACGCCGGAGACTTCCCCGTCCGGCAACGTCCACGGCATGCCGCTGGCGGCGGCCCTGGGCCGGGGACGCGACGCCCTCGTCAAGAACGACGACCCGGCGTCCCGGATCGACCCCACGCATGTCGTCCAGATCGGGATCCGGGACCTCGACGTGCTCGAGAAGCGCGCCCTGCGCAACAGCGGCATTCATGTCTTCACGATGCACGAGGTCGACCGTTACGGGATGCCCGCGGTGATCGAGCGCGCCATGGCGCACTTCAAGGGTTGCGACCACATCCACCTCTCGTTCGACATGGACGTGATCGACCCGGACGAGGCGCCTGGGGTGGGAACGCCGGTGCCCGGGGGGCTGACGGCGCGGGAGGCGCACCTGGCGCTGGAGATGATCGCGGAGACGCACTCGATCGGGTCGATGGACTGCGTCGAGGTCAACCCGATCCTGGACGAGCGCAACCGGACGAGCGTGGCGGCCTGCGAGCTGATCGCGAGCGCGCTGGGGATGCGGATTCTCGAGTAGGACGGACGGCGCGGGCGGCCGGGCGGGCCGTCCCTTCAGGCGGGGAGACGCCGGGCCCCCTCGACCGGGGCGGGATCGGGCGCGCCGGGCCCGGGGGCGACGGGGCCGGAGCGGAGGACGCGGGCGAAGACGAGGGCCCACCCCGAGATCAGCCAGAGTGCCGACGCGGCGAGTGTCCAGCCTGTGGCGACCATGAGGCCGGGGAAGCGGGCGACGAAGACGGAGAGGTCGGGGGCGGAGGGGCCGAGCTGGCGGGCGAGGCCGGCGGCGGCGCCGCGGACGGCGAAGAGGGCGAGGAAGGCGAAGAGGCTGATGTCGAGGACGGTGACCGCGTGGCGCGCCAGGGGTCGGCGGGCCGCCGCGGATCCCGGACCGGCGAAACCGCCGGCGATCCACGACAGGGCGCACCAGAGGATCATCGAGTCGATGCCGATCATCGTGCCCATGGCGTGGGCGGTGACGATGTGGGTGCCGTGAATGAGCGAATTGACCGGGGGGACGGACATGGCGATCGCGGTCGCGAGCATGAGGAAGGTCCAGAGGGTGACGGAGGCGCCGAAGCGCGCGGGGAGGGCGAGGCCCTCTGCGGGGGTTCCGCGGCGGCGGAGGTTCCAGAGGTCGAGCATGACCTTGGCGAGGATGACGACCTCGAGCATGGACACGAGGAAGCTGACCCAGTGGACCCACGGCGTCTGGGGGAGGTGAAAGGTGTGGTGGCCGTAGTTGGTGAAGGTGTTGATGATGCCGACGGAGAAGAGGAGGAATCCGGTGGCGGAGCGGGAGTAGCGGTCGTCGCCGCGCATGACCCCGGAGACCCACAGGATTGAACCGTAGGCGAGCAGGTTGAAGCACCCGACCATCACGCCGTTCGACTTCCACTGGATCGCGATGTCGCGAAGCGGGCGCCGGCTGACCCAGTCGAGGGTATAGGCGTTCGCTTCGAGGAAGGTGATCACGAAGAGCGGGATCGCCGCGGACCACATCCAGACGTAGACGGGTTTCCCGCGGAGGGAGAACCCTGCGCGGGCGAAGAAATTCCAGGCGAACAGGCCCCAGCCGCCGAGGATCATCGCGCCGAACGCCGGGTGGTAGCCGGCGTATTCGCGGCCGGTGAAGCGTCCCGCGAGGAGCGAGACCAGGATGCCGGCGCCCGCGGTGCACCAGAGCGCGATCATGGCGCGGAACCGCAGCCGTTCCGCGCCGGCGAGCGGTCCGCCGAGGGAGATCAGCCAGGCGTGGACGACGGCGATGCCGCCGAGGAACACCCAGGCGAACGCGAACGACTCGTGAATCGGGCGGAGGTGCTGCAGCGTGAGCCCGGACCGGCGGACGGCCGGCTCCCACGACGTGTAGGCCAGCGAGGCGACCATCCCGCCGACCAGGGTGACGGCGCACGCGCCGAGCGCGAGGAGCGCCAGGAGCGCGATCGACCGCCGCCCGCGGGAGAGATCGGTCACCGGTATTCCCACCACGGAAGGTCCTTCCAGCTCAGTCCGTCGCGCTGGAGCATCGCGTCGTTCCTGCGGACCAGCTCGGCGCGGTTCCGCGCGCACCACTCGAGGAAATCCGCGATCTGGCCGACCTGCTCCGGCGTGAAGTCGTAGGACGGCATCACCCTCCGCCCGCCCGCGAGGATCGGCCCGATCGCCCCGGGAGACCGGTCCAGCGCCGCGCGCGTCAGGTCCGGCGCGCGCTGGAACCCCTGCATCAGCGGTACGTGGCACGCCCCGCAGGCGGACGACGTGACCAGGTCCGCCCCCCGCCGCACCCGGTCCGACGGCGCCTCGGACGCGCCTTCCTCCATCAGCGCCTTCCAGTGCTTCATCGGCGGCACCGGCTTCTTCGCCGCATTCGGCCGCGGCTGAGACCGCCCCGTGCGGTTCATCGCGCGCAGGAACGCCAGCACGGCGCGCTGGTCCTCGGGGGACAGGTGGAGCGCGGGCATCGACCCGTATCCTTCGGTGAGGATCGACGCGAATTCCTCGTCCTCCCGGTCCTCGTCGACGAGGTTCGTCAGATCCGGTCCCAGGAATCCGCCGAACCCGTGGATCTGATGGCAGACCTGGCAGTTGTGCCGGCGCCAGACCTCGAGCCCCGTCCGCTGGCGGGCGCTGAGTTCAGGCCCGGGTTCGCGCGGATAGTCGGTGTAGGCGACGACGGAGAGGGCCGCGTAGGAGGCGACCATGCCTGCGAACAGGAATTCGCGCCAGGGCGAAGGCCGCGTGCGCTTCGGCTCGTGCAAGGCTCGGGCTCCAAGGTGTGGAGACGGGGAGCATTATCGCGGACGGCGCACGCGGTCCCACGAAAACAGCGGTCGGGCCGGGCCAATCCTGATCAGGATGCGCAGGAATTCAGGGCCGGGTCGCCCCGCGACGACAGCGTCCCGTTCGACCGCCGCGGATCCCGGCGCCCCGCAGGATGGCGCGGGCCCGGCGCCGTCGACCCGGGCACGGGACCGCGCTACCCGTCGACCTCGTTCTGCACGACCTGGTCGAACGTCTGGCGGCGCCGCGTCAGCGTGAGCGACCCGTCCGCCCCGTGCAGGACCTCCGGCGCCTGCGGGTACGAGTTGTAGTTGATCGTCGACATCGCCGCGCAGTACGCGCCGGCCCCGCCCACGACCACCAGGTCCCCGATCGCCGGCCGCGGCACCACCCGCGGCGCCAGCGCCTCCGGATCTCCCTTCGCCGGCGTCAGGATGTCTCCCGACTCGCAGCAGGGGCCGACGAAGACGGTCTTCGCGCTCTCCCGCCCCTCGGCCAGCACGTCGATCGGGTGCTGCGCCCCGTAGAGCGACGGTCGCGTCACCTCGTTCATCCCCGTGTCGAGCTTGGCGAACAGGTAGCCGTCCTTCCCCGTTTCCACGACGTCGATGACCGACGCCACGATGCACCCCGCATTCGCCACCAGCGCCGTCCCGGGCTCGATCTCCAGGTGCAGCGACCGCCCGGTCCGCTCGCGGAAACCCAGGAACTCCTGGCGAAGATGCCCCCCGATCTCCAGCAGGTCCGTCGAAACCTCGTCGGGCATCCGCGCCACCTTCATCCCGCCCCCCAGATTGAGCGTCGCCACCTCCGGCAGCCGCCCCGCAATCGCAATCGACATCCGCGCCACCCGCTGCCAGACAACCGGATCCGTCCCGCTTCCGATGTGCGTGTGCAGTCGCGTGATCGTCACGCCATGCCGCGCCGCCAGCGCGCGCGCGTCCTCGAGGTGCTCGTGCCAGATCCCGAAACTCGACCCGGGCCCCCCGACGTTCGTCCGGTTCGAGTGCCCGCTCCCGAGCCCCGGGTTCACACGGATCGAGAGCGCACGGCCCGGGAAGAGTGTGCCGAAGGACGCGAGCTGGTGGAGGGAGCAGGCGTTGTAGAGGATGCTGCGCCCGACGACCGACTTGAGATCCTTCGCCGGCGCCTGGCTCGTGAGCTGGATCCTCCCGCCGGGAAATCCCGCGCGGAGCGCGCGCTCGACCTCGTGCTCGCTGGAGGCGTCGATGTGGAGCCCCAGGTCGAGGAACAGCTTCAGGATCGCGTGGTTCGGATTCGCCTTCATGGCGTACCGGAGCGTGAAGCCGAACGCGTGCGGAAACGCGAGCGCGTTGCGCGCCGCGGCCTCGAGCGACGCGCGGTCGTAGACATAGGCGGGAGTGCCGAACCGTTCGCGGACCTCGGCGGCCCGGGCGTGGGTGAGAAACATAGGCGGGGGATTGTAGCGGCGCGGGGCGGGGTGGGAAGGGGTCAGTTGGCTCCCCGCCGGCGCCGGTCAGCGGGTCAGCAGGACCCGCACGCGCCCCGACCAGCGCAGGACAAGATCGGCCTTCCCGTCGCCGTTGATCTCCCAGATGTCGACCCCGGCCGGCGGATCCGCCTCGCCCTTCTCGTCCGTGTCGTTGATCCCGATCCGGAACAGGTCGGTCTTCTCGTAGTCGACGGGTGCCTTGCGGAGAAGGGTGTTCACGCTGATGCCCCGGGCGGCGCTGAGCATCCCGTCGCTCCTGAGTCTCAGGATGTCCTTGCGTCCGTCCCCGTCCCAGTCCCCGTTGAACCAGAGTTGCGGCATCCCGCCGCCGCCCCCCAGCCGGTCGATGTCCACGGTGACCGTTTCCCGGTAGTCGTACTCCGCGCTGAAGGTCTGGGTGGCGCGGTTATAGAGGAACACGAAGTACTCGACGGGGATGTTCTGGAAGACCGCCTTCCCCGCGTTGGAGAGCATCGAGGTCTCGAAGCTCGAGACCACCAGGTCGTCGAACCCGTCGCCGTCCAGGTCCTGGATCTGCGGGTTGAAACTGACGCCGGGAAGCGAGATGCGCCAGTTGGGGGTGGTGGCGGCGAGTTCCTTTCCGCCTGTCCCGAGGTACATGTAGTAGTCGGTCGCGATCGCGTCGACCTTGGCGAGTTCGCCGCGGGTGAAACTCGCGAGGAAGTCGACCCCTCCGCCGCGGTTGAAATCGCGCAGGTAGGTGATCGACGTCGCGACCTGGTTCCGGAGTTCACGCTGCCGCAGGAAGACCAGCTGGATGCTCCCGCTCGGCGTCTCAGGAAATGTCGCGCGGCTCCCCGCGTCCGTGGCCTCCGCGCCCTGCAGGTAATAGTCGAACCGGTCGTGCCAGATCAGGCAGAGATCGGTGCGGAAGTCGCCGTTCACGTCCTGGAGTTCGAGCCGCGGAAGCGCCTTGACGATGCGGAGCCAGGCCGCGCCCCCGGCCTCGGCGCGGGACGCGGCGGGCATCTGGAGCCGGTACGAGCGCCCGTACACGCCGGGTTCCGTCTGGAGGGAGAGCGTGTAGGCCCCGTGCCGGGGCAGGAGAAAGTCCGGCAGGCCGTTCCCGTCGATGTCGAACGGCCAGTACCAGAGCGGGAGCGAATCCTCCTGGGGGATGTCGAAGAACGTCGAGTCCTCGAACAGGCGCCGCGGCTGGAGGTTGTAGCCGCCGCCGTTCCGCTCCCAGACGAACGCCCCGGTCGGGCAGAGGTAGCCGATCTCGCCGCCGGGGGCCGCCGTGTAGTTTCCGAAGAACAGGACCGTCGCCTCGGCCGGCACGACCCAGCTCTGCTCCGGCTTCCCGTCGAGCGACCCCGGGTCCAGCCGCTTCACGGAAACGTACCGCGTGGCGGTGCCGGCGCCGTCGTGCCCGAAGACGGTGTGCGTGAGGAGCATTTCGCGCCGGCCGTCGCCGTCGAGGTCCTCGAGGACGCAATCCTGGATCTTTCCTTCGACGCGGATCACTCCGGAGGCGAAGCGATCGCGGTGGAGTTCCTGGGCGGGGGCCTGGAGGGCGGGGAGGAGGAGCGCGAGGGTGAGGAGGGTGGGGCGCACGGGGTCATGCTAACAGAGGAAACGCGGGGGTGGGGGAACGTTGGTCGCGGGAGGCCCGCTCGGCCGGATGCGCGAGGAATGCGGCCCTCTTCGAACCTTTCCGGCCGCCGCGCCATGCAAATCTCTGGCCGCTCGCACGGACACCCTGCTACCCTCCCCCGCCACGCTTCCCCCAACCCAGACAACCATGACCAGAAAATACGACTTCAAGACGATCGAATCCCGGTGGCAGGACCACTGGACCGCCCTCCGGCTCTTCTCAGCCGGACGACGCCCCCACCTTCCGAAATTCTACGCCCTGGTGATGTTCCCCTACCCGTCGGGAACACTCCACGTGGGCCACGGCCGGAACTACATCATCGGCGACGCCTTGGCGCGCTACAAGATGATGAAAGGGTTCGACGTCCTGACCCCGATGGGCTGGGACGCGTTCGGGCTGCCGGCCGAAAATGCGGCGATCGAAGCCGCGCGCCGCGAGGGACAGGCGATCCACCCCCGCGACTACACGCTCGGGAACGTGCGCGTCATGAAGACGCAGATCGGCGCATGGGGAGTCGGGTACGACTGGGAGCGCGAGATCGCGAGCTGCCATCCCGGATACTACAAGTGGACGCAGTGGCTGTTTCTGAAGCTGCTCGAGAACAAGCTGGCCTACAAGAAACAGGCCCCGGTGAACTGGTGCCCGGGATGCCAGACGGTCCTGGCCAATGAGCAGGTCGAGGAGGACGGCACCTGCGACCGCTGCAGCACCGCGGTCGTCCCGAAAAACCTGGAACAGTGGTACTTCCGCATCACCCGCTACGCCGAGCGGCTGCTGGACGACCTCGACAAGCTCGAGGACTGGCCGGAGCGCGTCCTGACGATGCAGGAGGCCTGGATCGGGCGGAGCGAAGGCGCCGAGATCGTCTTCCGCGTCACCGGGACCGAAGAGACGCTCAAGGTCTTCACGACCCGGGCCGACACCCTGTTCGGCGTCACCTTCGTGGTCGTGGCCCCCGAGCACCCGATCGTCGCGAAACTCGCCGCCCGGCTGCCCGAGGGCGATCGCACGCGGGTCTCGGACTTCGTCTCCCGGTGCCGCGCCCAGAAGTCGATCCAGCGCACCGCCGCAGGGGACAAGGAAGGCGTCTCGCTCGGGGCAACCGTCACCCACCCCCTCAGCGGGGAGCAGGTCGCCCTCTGGACCGCCGACTACGCCCTCATGGATTTCGGCACCGGCGCCGTCATGGGCGTCCCCGCCCACGACCAGCGCGACTTCCTCTTCGCACGGAAGTACGGCTTCCCCGTGAAGATCGTGATCCAGCCCCAGGGGGCGCCGCTCGACGCCGCCACGATGGACCGCGCGTTCGAGGAGGGCGGCGTCCAGGTCCGCTCCGGGGAGTTCGACGCCCTCCCGAACGACTTCGGCCGGTCGAAAATCACCGCGGCGCTCGCGGCGAAGGACGCCGGCGGCCCGGTGGTCACCTTCCGCCTGCGCGACTGGCTGATCTCCCGCCAGCGCTACTGGGGCGCCCCCATCCCGATCGTGAACTGCCCGAACTGCGGCGCCGTGCCCGTCCCCGAGGAGGATCTCCCGGTCCTCCTCCCCCACGCCGCGGACTTCCGCCCCCGCGGTCAGTCCCCCCTCGCCGCCGTCACCGAGTGGGTCAACACCCGGTGCCCCCGCTGCGAAGACCCCGCCCGCCGCGAAACCGACACGATGGACACCTTCGTCGACTCGGCGTGGTACTTCCTGCGCTACATCTCCCCCCGCTCGACCGACCGGATCTACGACACCGAGCAGGTCAACCACTGGCTCCCCGTCGACCAGTACATCGGCGGCGCTGAGCACGCCACAAAGCACCTCATCTACTCCCGCTTCATCACGAAGTTCCTCTACGACATCGAATTCGCCGATTTCGAGGAACCCTTCGCGAAACTCTTCGCCCAGGGACTGATCTGCGCCGACGCGCACAAGTGCCCGGAGCACGGCTGGGTCCCCGCGGCGGAGGTCGCAGAGGGTCGCCACAGCTGCGGACAGACCGTGATGACCGAGCTGCACAAGATGTCCAAGAGCAAGCGCAACGGGGTCGGCCCGGAGGAGCTCATCGCCGAGTACGGGGCGGACACCGTCCGCCTCTATACCCTCTTCATCGGCCCCCCTGAACGCGACGCGATCTGGAACACCAAGGACATCATCGGCGCCCACAGGTTCCTGTACCGGGTCTGGGAAACCGTGCAGGAGGCGCTTCCCCGCCTGTCCCCCCCCGGGGCCGGAACTGCGGAGGGGCTGCCTGAGGAGATCCGGGCGGTGCGGCGCAAGGTCCACCAGACGATCCGGAAGGTGACCGAGGAGATCGAGGGGGGGTTCAAGTTCAACACGGCGGTCGCGGCGGTGATGGAGATGGTGAACGAGCTGAAGCGGGTGACGGCGTGGGAGGCGGGGGGTGGGGCGTTGAGGGAGGCGTGCGAGACCCTGGTGCTGCTGCTGGCGCCGTTCGTGCCGCACATGGCGGAGGAGCTCTGGGAGCATCTGGGGCACACGGGGACGATCTTTGAGCGCCCCTGGCCCGCCTTCGACCCGGCGGTCGCGGCGGAGGAGGAGATCGAGGTCCCGGTGCAGGTGAACGGGAAGGTCCGGTCGCGGGTGCGGGTTCCCGCGGGGGCGACGGACGAGGAGGTTCGGGCGGCGGCGATGCGGGATGGAAAGGTGCAGGAGGCGCTGGCGGGGAGGGTGCCGCTGAAGGTGATCGTGGTTCCGAGGCGGATGGTGAATTTCGTGATCCCGGGACCATAACTGCCATAAATTCCTGCCTGCACGACGGTTATATCAGTCGTGGACGTTCATCCTGAACCGATCTCGCCTCGAGGGGCCGGCCCGTGTGTCGGGCCCGGGTCAGGCCCTCCCGCACCCCTCAGGCCGCGGCCCCCCCGCAATTTCCGGCAGGTCGTTTAAGGCTTGACGCTCACCCGAGCCACCGCTAGCCTTCCCGGTTCTTCAACTTTCGACGAAACCATCGCGCCGCAACCCATATATCGGAGATTTCGCATGCGGAAGTCCGCCATCCTGGCCAGTACGCTCCTCTTCGCCGGCTGCAGCTTCATCAACCAGGCCGACAACGAGAGCAAGAACGACTCGAACCTCCAGGGCACGCCGGCGAACCAGCCGGTCGTCTACGACACCAGCTACAGCAGCTGGGACGTGGCCTCGCTCAAGGAGGGCCAGTGGGTCCAGTACGAAATGAAAGGGCAGTCCGCCCGGACGAAGAACGCCTGCGTCAAGATCGAGGGGAACCTCGTCTGGGTCGAGATGAGCACCTCCGGCAACGACTGGGTCACCCTGGTCGCGGTCGACAAGTCGGACCGCAAGGTCAAGAAGGCCTACTGGGGCTAGGCGGGGAAGGAAGGCAAGGAGATCAAGGTCGAGCCGATGCCGACCGCCGGCGCGACGAACACGGACTACAAGGTCCGGGGAACGGTGAAGTTCGCGAAGGACACGCTCACGGTCAAGGGAACCGCGTTCAGCTGCGAGCGGACCGATTCCGACATGACCTCGACCGTGCAGGGGAAGGACTACAACTCGAAGAGTTCCGTGTGGGTCAGCGAGCAGGTCCCGTTCCGGTCGTACTGGGACGAGAGCCAGATGAACAAGAAGGACCCGAACATGGACGTCAAGTACGAGGGCAAGCCGTCGGTCCGCGGCGGCATGGTCCGGACGACCAGCGAGGGGTCCGGCGTGACGACCGAGATGAACCTGGTGGACTGGGGTACCGACGCAAAGATGACGATCACGCTCCCGGCGGCCGGGGGCGGAAAGTAAGAATCTACCTGGAGGTCCCGGCGACAGGCGCCGGGGACTCTGTTCAGGGGGACCATTAGAGGAGTAGTTCATGATGCGCAAGATCTCGATCGCAGTGGGTTCGCTGGCGCTGGCCCTGTGCTCGTCGACGGCGATGGCACAGATGCCCGACATGGAAATCCCGGAAAACATGATGTCCTCGTACGATCTCTCCGGCCTCAAGGGCGGCGAGTGGATCGAGTACGAGACGACCTCGGAGATGGTGATGCAGGGCGTCCCTCCGAATCCGCAGAAGTCGTCCTACAAGATCGCCTGCGTCGGCGTCGAGGGCGACACGGTCTACATCGAGTCGAGCCAGATGACGGCGATGAACCCGATGACGAAGGACGAAGTCCAGATGTACGCCATCGACAAGAAGACGGGGAACATCACGAAGGCCTGGCAGGGCAAGGCCGGCGCCGCCGGTCGTGAACTCAAGGTCAAGAAGGCCGAGCCGGTCGCCAACGGCGGCGGCACGACCGTCGATCAGTCCGGCACGGCGAAGGTCTCCAAGGAGACCATCAAGGCCGGCGGCCAGGACTGGGATTGCGAGAAGATCGACATGGATCTGGTGACCAAGGTCGCCGGGACCGAGTCGAAGTCCAAGACCACGACCTGGAGCAGCGAGAGCGTCGCCTTCAAGTTCAAGGGCGGCGATGCCTCCGGGACCCCCGCGAACGACAAGATCAAGTGGGAAGGGAAAGCGGAGGGCAAGGGCGGCATGGTGAAGATGGTGTCGGACATGGCCGGCCAGGGGTATTCCATGAAGACGGTCATGGAAATCAAGGCCTCGGGCACGGACGCGAAGATGAGCCTGAAGAAGTAGTTTCCGCCGGAGACAACGGAGGCCCGCCCCATCCGGGGCGGGCCTCTTTCATTGGCGGCTGCCCGGGGACAGGTTGCGGATAGGATGGGGGGATGCCCCTCCCCTCCCGCAGCGCCTTCCTCGCCCTCCTCTGCGCCGGCGTGACGCTTCGCGCCGAAGACCCTGCCCTCCCGACCGCGCCGCAGGTCTGGGAAACCGACCTCTGCGACTGGGATGCCGCGGCGCTGAAGGAGGGGGACTGGGTCGAGTACGAGCTGTCTTCCCCCTCCATTACGGCGGCGCCGGGGAAACGGCCGGCGCGCCGGTTTGCGTGCGTCGGCCTGGACGGAGAGACGGCGTGGGTCGAGGTGACGGAGAAGAATGCGGGCCCGGCGAAGGACGGGATGGTCCTGGCGCTGGGGGTCAGTCGCGAAACCGGCCGGGTCACGGCGGCGTTCTGGGGGCGTGCGGGAGGCCGCGCGATTCCGGTCAAGCCCACCGCCGGCGCGCCGGGCATGCCGGGAGGTCCGCTGGTGACCCGCCCCAGCGTCGCCGGAACGGGAACGGTCAGCCGGGAGAAGGTGAAGTCCGGCGCGGCGCTTCTGGACTGCGAGAAGATCGAGCTCAGGACCGAACTGACCAGCTCCTGCTGCAACGAGAAGTCCCGCACCACGCTCTGGGTCTCCGACAAGGTGCCCTTCCCCGCCCTCGTCGGCGAGCGTCCCCTGGTGAAGGGGGTTGCGGCTGAGATCGAGTGGACGGGGAAGCCGACGGTCCGGGGGGGGCTGGTCCGGAAATCGGTCTTCCGCAACAATGCGACCGAGACGATGACGCTGCTCCGCCACGGCCGCGACGCCGCCCTCACCCTGTCCCGTCCGTGATGCCGCGGAGGCCGAGATTCCGCGGACGGTTCTTCTGCGCGCTGGCCGCGGGGCTGCTCCTGCCGTTCGGGCTGGCGGCGCGGGAGTACGACGAGTACCGGAGGGAGGCGCCGGCGGTCTTCCAGATTCCGGAGGCTCCCGCGGCGCACGAGGGGGATTTTTCCGCGTACGACCTGGCCGGGGTGCGTGCGGGAGACTGGGTTGAGTTCGACGTGCTGATCGCCAGTGCGGCCGGCGAGGGCGGTCTCCTCCAGATGAGGATTGCGTGCGTGGCGGAGTCCCCGGAGACGCTCTGGATCGAGGGGGACGACGTCATCCTGGCGCGGTTCTGGCCGGGGACGTCGTTCCTGTACGAGGTCGACCGCGGCACCCGCGTTGTCCGCCGCGCGTGGTGGGGAAAGCCGGGGGAGATCCCGGTCGAAGCGGCCGTCGGCCGGGTCGCGCTCGCCCGCGAGCCGGACCGGGAGGTGGCCCGCCGCGGACAGACCGAACCGCAGGAGCTTCGGGTCGCCGACCGGACGCTGGCCTGTGAGCGGGTGACCTACCGGGAGGGGTCGCCGGAAACCGGTTGGGGGGGGGAAACCACCGCCTGGATGTGCGCGGACGTTCCTTTTCCGCGGCGCGTCAGCCTCTCCCGGGCCGATGCCGAGATCGTCTGGAACCAGGCCCCGACCGTCCGGGGAGGGATCGTGAGGGAGATCTACCGGGGGCGGGCCGTCACGACGGTGACGCGGCTGACCGCGTGGGGAAAAGACGCACGGGCGCGGATGGTGCCGCCCGCGGGAAGCCGCTGACGGGGCGGCGTTACCGGAGACGGAACAGGACCGGGACGCGCAGCGTCACGGCGCCCGCGGGATCGGGCTCGAACACCCAGCCCGGTGCCACCTCCAGCGCCGCGGCGTCGAGCACTGCGTGGCCGCTGG
>JABWAY010000327.1 GCA_013360825.1 Candidatus Brocadiia bacterium
CCTCCCGCCCCGCCTCGGCGAACGCCTCCCCGCGCCGGAGGCGGCCGGGGCGGATCAGCGACCAGCCGAGCATCAGCCCCGCCGCGGCCGCGACCGCGATGCACGAGAGTTCGACCGCTCCGTGCGGGACGATCAGCGACCAGAACTCGTACCCCTGGCCCCAGCGGTGGAAGTTGGACGCGATCGCGCCGAGCAGGGCGCCGTTGTAGAGAAGCATCAGGACGGTCCCGACGCCGAACGTCCCCCCCATCGCAAAGGCCCCGAGCGAGACCTTGATGTTGTTCACGTAGATACGGCTCGAGAAATCCGCGGCCTGGTCCGCCGAAACCGACCCGAATCGGGCCGCGCGGAGGTCCTCCTGCGGCCGGCCGTACAGCGCGTGGTACTCCGCGGGAACGATCGCGCGGAACGCCTCGCGGTCCGAGGACACCGCGGCGAAGGCCAGCGCGAACCCCGCGATCAGCAGCCCCCACGCGAACGCCACCGGCCGCCAGTGCTTCCGCACCGCCGCCGGGTACCCCTTCAGCAGGAACTCCGCCACCCCCCGCCAGGACAGGCGAGACTTCCGGTAGATCGCCGCGTAGGCCTGCCCCACAAGCGTGTTGAGGTAGTCCGAAATCTCCGCGTTCTGCAGGACCGTCCGCGCATACGTCAGGTCCGAGCACGCCTGCCGGTAGGAAGTCCCGATCCTCCGCAGGTCCTCGACCGGCAGGACGTCCATCCCGTCCCGCTCGGCGCGCGCGACGTCCTCCTCCAGGCGCTTCCACGCCCCCTGCCGCCGCGAAAGAAAAAGCTCGAGATCCATGGTCAGAGCGCCTGCCTGCGCTTCATCGACAGGTAACGGTTCACCGACTCGACCGCCATTTCCTCGGCGGCGACATCCGCGACCTCGACGCCGGCCGCACGGAGCGACCGCAGCGCCCTGCGGCGCTCGGTGGCGAGTTCGACGGCGGCGACGTGTTCAAAAAGGCCGCCGACCGGCGGCGGAGCGCTGGCGGCGCGTTCGAGGATCGGGTCCCGGAAGGAGATGCAGAGCGGCAGGTGGGCCCGGCGGAGCCGGGGGAAGACCTGGACGATCTCGCCGGCGGACTCGGGATCGCCCAGATCGGTGTAGATCACCACGAGCGCCCGGCGGCGCATCTTGGACATCACCTTTTCCACCACGGCGCGGTAGTTCGAGAAGCTGAGGCGGGGCTGAAGCGGGACAAGGAGGTTCATCAGCTGGGCGAGCGCGGCCCGGCCGGCGCGCGGCGGGGCGAACGACTCGACATCCGAGCTGAAGACGCTCAGGCCGACGCGGTCGCCGGCCCGCAGGGCGACATAGCCGAGCATCAGCGCGGCGTTGATCGCGTGGTCGAGCCGCGTGAGCCCCGCGGCCGACGCCGCCATCAGCCGCCCCGCGTCGAGCAGGATCAGCACGTTCTGCCCGCGCTCCGTCTCGTGCACCCGCGTGACCGGCCGCCGCCGCCGCGCCGTCGCCTTCCAGTCCACCGAACGCAACTCGTCCCCGGGTACGTACTCCCGCAGATGCTCGAACTCCCTCCCCTGCCCCACCCGCCGTACCGCCCGGATCCCGCGCTGCGACAGCAGCCCCCGCCGCGACAGCAGGTCGAACCGCCGGAGATCCTTCAGGTTCGGATAGACCCGCACACGGGACGCATCGCCGAACGCGAACCGCCGCTCGAGCAGCCCCAGCGGCGACCGCACCCAGACCGTCGCCGGCGACAGCGTGAACTCCCCCCGGCCGCCGGGACGAAGCGTGTACGGCAGCGTCAGCGCGTTCTGGGGCCCGACCCGCCCGCGCAACTCCCCCGGGTCCGCCGCCATCTCCGCCGGCCACCCCTCCACCACTCGGACGTGCAGCGGCAGCCACCCGTAATTGCGCACCACCGCCGCGCACGGATTCCCCTCCCCGAGGCAGACCTTGGCGGGAAGCGTCCGATCGAACTCGATCCCCGCCGGCCGGATCCCCGTCACCCGCTCGATCAGCAGGACCAGCACCAGCCCCGCGTCCCACACCCCCGCCGCCAGCAGCCACGTGCGGTCCCACGCGGCCATCGCCGCCGGCGCCAGGCCGAGCAGGAGAAGCAGCAGGAACCGCGGGGTCGGCCTCACCGGGGAACCTCCACCTTCGCCAGCATCCGCTCGATCACGCTCTCCGCCTTCAACCCCTCGACCTCCGCCTCCGGATTCAGGATCAGCCGGTGCCGCATCACCGGCGCCGCCGCCAGCTTCACGTCGTCCGGCAGCACGAACTCGCGCCCCTCCAGCGCCGCCAGCCCCTTGGCCGCCAGCAGCAGATGAATCCCGGCGCGGGGCCCGCACCCGAGCAGAACGTCGGGCGATTCGCGCGTCGCCGCCACCACCTTCCGGATGTAGCTGATCAGCCCGTCCGACACCGCCACCCGGTTGATCGCCTCCCGCGCCGCGAGCGACTCCTCCACCGTCATCACCGACTGCACCCCCGATTTCTCGACCTCGTGCGGCTCCCGCCCGGCGTTGTACGCCTTCAGAATCGCGTCCTCCTCCGCCGGCTCCGGGTACGAGAGCGTCACCTTGAACAGGAACCGGTCGGTCTGGGCTTCCGGAAGCGGGTACGTTCCCTCCATCTCGATCGGGTTCTGGGTCGCGAAGACGGTGAAGATCCGCGGAAGGGCGTGCGTCTCGCCGTCGATCGTGACGCTCCGTTCCTGCATCGCTTCCAGCAGCGCCGCCTGCGTCTTCGCCGGCGTGCGGTTGATTTCGTCCGCAAGGAGGAGATCGGTGAAGATCGGCCCCCGGCGGAGCGAGAACTCCGACCGCGCCACGTCGAAGACATGCACTCCCGTGATGTCGCTCGGCATGAGATCGGGGGTGAACTGGATCCGGCGGAAGGAGGCGTGCAGCGTCCGGGCCAGGGTGCGGACCAGCAGGGTCTTCGCCGTCCCCGGCACCCCCTCCAGCAGGACGTGGCCGCGCAGGAAGACCGCCAGGATCATCCAGGTGATCGCATCGTCCTGCCCCACGACCACCCGATGGAGCTCCTCCCGCACCTTCCGGGCGGACTCCCTCAGCGCCGCGAGACCGTCACTCATCGGAACGTTCATGGATTCTCCCTCTCAGTCGCGCCACCCGTGAGGCCCACTGCCGGATCGATTCCTCGGCGGGCCGCGTTCTCAGTCCCAGAAGACGTCCCTCCTCCGCCAGCGCCGCCGCTTCCTTCGCCGCCGCGGCCCTCTCCGGCGGTTCCAGCCGGGCGAGTCCGCGTTCCCAGGGGGGACGCGCCATGTCGGTTTTCAGGTGTTCGAGCAGGACGCCGACGGCATGCCGTTCCGCACGGCCGCGCCGGTAGAGGTGCGCCATCGTCGCGGCGTGCTCCGCCGCGGGGCGGCGCACGAGAGAGGAGACGCCGAGCACCGGCGCCGGCCGGACGCCGAAGTACCAGAGCCCGATGAGGGCGAGGAAGGCGACATGGAGCGCCGCGGGAGCCCAGCCGGCATCGACGAGGTATTCGCTGACGCCGGGCTCGCGCAGGTGGCCGTGAATCGTCTCGAGGAACCAGACCGGCTTCCCGGGGAGATGGCGGGTCACGAGCTGGATCCAGACCAGGATGTTGTCCCCCGCGTCGATCCCCTCGTTGGTCGCGCACCAGGTGTCGGCGACGAACGTGATCCACCCGTCCCCCCACTCGATCTCGGAGACGAGGAAGCCGTCGGCGCCGCCGTACAGGTCCGTGCTCTCCTCCGATTCGAGCGACACGCCGCTCCATGTCTCCAGCGCCAGCGGCTCCCCCTCGAGCGCCATGGCCCGGACCCGGCGGAACTCCCGGCCCTTCACCTCGATCCCGAACCGCTCCGTCAGCCGGCACGATCGGTCCACGGCGGCGACGACATGCCCGCCGCCCGCGACCCAGTCCACAAGCCCGTCCAGTTCCGCTTCGTCCAGCGCCCCCTCCCCGCCGATCACCAGCACCACCCCGGCTTCCTGCAGCGCCGTCACCGCCCGCGTCTGCGGCGCGACCCGGACCCCCTCCGAGGCAAGCATCAGCATCAACCCCCGCGTCCCCCCCGCATCCCCGCCGAACGAACTCCCCCGGTCCTCCACCCGGCGCTTCTCGCCCCGCGACAGCGCCCACGCCGCCGTCCACGCGACCGCCAGCGCCGCGACCCCCAGCGCCGCAATCCCCACCCACCCGCGCTCATGCGCCGCTTTCATCAGGAACCCCCGCCAGCAGCCGCCGCGCCACCGACTCCGATTCCTCCCACTGCCGCGCACCGAACGGACGCCCCCCATACATCGCGCCGTCGAACGCCGACACCAGCTGCGTGAACGCCCCCCGCGCCTCCTCCGTCCCAAGGAACCGCCTCAGAACCTCCCGGTTCGTCCGCGCCCGCTCGAAGTCGATCAGCCGCGCCCGGTGGAGCCGCTCCATCGAGGCGAACAGCAGGCAGCGAAGGGCGTCCCGGAATCGCCCCTCCGCGGCCCATTTCCGCGCGTCCGCCAGCCACGCCTCCGGGTCGCGCCGCACCGGCGGCCCCGCCGCCCCCGCCGC
>JABWAY010000328.1 GCA_013360825.1 Candidatus Brocadiia bacterium
CGGTCGAGGCCCGTCGGGTTCTATTCCACCGCGCCGGACCTGGAGGCGATCTTCCGGCAGGACCGGATGCTGCAGGAGGTCCTCACCCTGGAGGAGGCAGGGCCGGCCGCCCGCACGATCGCCGCCGACCCCGCCCTCGCCTCCGCCTACGGAGCCTGGATGGCGCTCGTGGAGAAGGTCACCAATCCGTTCGTGCGCGCCGATCTCCGCGCCCCGGCCGGAGACCGGGTGTCGATCCTCCCCCCCTCGGAGTCCCCCGAGGGAGCGCTGGTCAAGCGGCTGTTCGCGGACCGCCCGATCCCCGAAGGATTCCAGCTCGACCGGACGCTCGCGGACGCGATCCGGTCGGGAAGCGTGGACCTCACGCCGGTCGCCGGGAGCGGCTGGTACGACCACGTGGTCTGGTCGCTCGAAACGCTCGCGGCCCCCGACCGCGCCCGCGAGGCGTCGCGGCTCGACCTCGCCCCGCGCTACCGCGAACACCTCTTCGACCTCTTCAAGGCCTTCCTCGCCCTGGCCCGCGAAACGCACGTCAAGCAGCTGGAATGTCCCCGCGCCGGCTGCGGTCCGCCGTCGTTCCAGATCCGCCCGCGGCTCCCCGTCGAGCCGCTCGCCACGCACTACCTCCGCCGGGCGCTCGGCTACCGGTTCGTCCGCGGCGTTCTCTCCGCCGCCTTCGGCCCCGACACGGTCGGCGTCCTCCCGCTCCCGGGCCCCGGAACGGTCGCGTCCGCGCTCGTCGATGCCGAAACGCTCTATCTCGGCGCCCATGCGTCGGCGTCGGCCGCGCTCGGGCTCCCTCCCGACCCCGCCGCCGGGGACACCGCGGCGGCGCTCCAGCGCTTCGAACGGTTCGCCGGCGACCGGTCCTCCGACCCCTCCCTGGCGCAGGACACGCGCATGATGGTGCCGGTGTTTTTCGACCTGAAGCGGCGTCTGTTTCGCGTCTGGGCGATGATCGGGTGGACGACGCGCGCGGTGGAGGTGACGTTCCGCACCCCTCCGGTTGCCTCGATCACCGGAGGGCCGGCGGGGGGATGGTTCCGGAGCAGGCCGGAGGCGCCGCGGGTGGAGTGGGGCGGCGCGAGTTACGCGGCGGCGCTCCCCGTCACGGTCGAGCTCTGGGCGAAGGAGCCGCTGACGCGGGAGGAGGTCCGCCGGCGCTGCGACGAGGGCGGGGACATCCCGGCGATCTGCGCCCGGCTGGGGACCTGAACCCCCCGCGCCCTCAGAACACGCGCTCCGTCCGGCTCCGCTTCAGCGCCTCCTCCAGCAGCCGCCCGACCAGCGGCACGTATTTCAGGCCGTGCATGCGCGCGGCGCGGGCGAATTCGCTGCGGATCTCGAGGTAGGGATTGGGATTGACCTCGATCACGAACGGTTCGTCGAATTCGTTCACGCGGATATCGACGCGGGCGTAGCTGCGGACCTGGCAGGCGCGGCAGGCCTCGCGGGCGGTGTGCTCGATCTTGCGCCGGAGGCCCGCCGAGATTTTCTTCGCCGCGGTCACGCGGGTGCCTCGGTAGGCGGCGGAGTTCCTGTGGAACTTCGCCGCGCGCCCCATGATGTGGAGCTTCCGCGCGGGCAGGCCCGTGAAGTCGACTTCGAGCAGGGGGAGGACGCGGTCGAAGAGGACGGCGGCGTAGATCTCGCGCCCGGGGACATATTCCTCGGCGAGAACCGCGTCGCGCGTCTTGCGCAGCAGTTCCCGGACCCGCGTCCGGAGTTCGTCCCAGTTTTTCACGAACGACACGTCGCCGATGGAGAGCGAGGCGTCCGAGCGCATCGGCTTCACGAACAGCGGAAAATTCAGGTGGCCCACGACGAGGTCCGGCTTCTCGCTGGTGAAGACCGCGGCCTCGGGATAGGCGATGTTGTGGAACTCGTAGAGTTTCTTGGAGAGCGCCTTGTCGAGCGCCAGGGAGAGGCCGAGCGACCCGTTCCCCGTGAACGGAATCCCGAGGAGTTCCAGCACCGCCGCGACCCGGGCCTCCTGCTTGCCGTCGCCCCGGAATTCCTCGCACAGGTTGAAAATCACGTCCGGCCCCGCCTTGCGGATCCCCGCGACGAGGGCGTCGATCTCGAGCGGGACGGGAAACGGGACCGGGATGTGCCCGAGCCGCGCGAGGGCGCGCGCGACCTGAAGGACGACGATGTCCGGCTTGCGCCCCCCCGGCGTGTAGGGAGAGTAGAGGACGAGAACGCGTTTCATGCGGCGCCCATCCTAAGTGACGGGGCGCGGATTTCCTAACGTCGGCGACCGGCGAACGGTCAGATCTCGATGAACTGCCCGCTCCGGACCCAGTTCGAGGCGAGCGTCGTCACGAACGCCGTGAACCGGACCGCCAGATCCTCCGGCGCCCCGTCCGGCAGCCCGAGTTTCATCTCCCGCAGCCGCCCCGTCAGATGCTTCACCGCCGCCAGCACCACCGCCTGGCGCGCCCCCGTCCAGTGCGAGGCCTGCTGGACGATCTTCCGGTGCTTGGCGTCCACCCACTCCGCCGCCGCCGCCGACTCGCCCGCCGCCCCGAAAATTTCGCGCAGGTCCCCGTCCGCGTACCCCGCGATCCGCGACGCCACCAGCGCCCCCTCGTCCCGGCTGGCGTAGTGCTCCTTCAGCGTCCCCAGGTTCTCCGCCGGGGGAGAGTCCACGTCCAGCGCCGGGGGAGTCTTCCCGATCGCCGCCATCACCCGGTCCACGTACTCGAGCTTCGGAAGCGCCCCGTGCCCGCGGTACTTCTCCCGCCAGTCGGACCCGGGCGTCAGCCAGACCGCGAAGGTCTCCGCGAAATCCTCGTCCGGGTGCTTCTGCGCATACCACCCGGGTATGTGCTTCACGAATTTCTTCGAGAACGGATTCGTCGGATAGTCGTCCACGTACGGCCGCGTGTACGGCCCGAACGCCTGGTGCCATTCCTCCGTCTGGTACAGCGTGTACGCGTAGTTGAACGCGTGCCCCGCCTCGTGACGCAGGTACATCATCGTCAGCCGGTCGTCCTCCAGGTCCTCGCTGAACTCGTCCTCCAGCCGCTTCAGCCGCTCGTCCGCAAGGTAGAACGGAATCCCGATCACCGGGACCCCCTCCGGACACCCCCATTCGTCCGACAGGTAGACCTTGGGACGGAACCCGAGCCCGCGCTCCGCCAGCTCCTCGTAGAGCTTGTTCAGGGCCGTCTCGAGGGGCGTCCCCTCGATGCGCAGCTGCAGTTCCTCGACCTTCTTCGACAGAACGGCGAGTTTCTCCGCCTCCCACCCGTCCCGGGGCGTCTCCTCGCGAAATTCCGCCACCGGTTACTCCAGCGTGACGTCGCGCAGGATGTGGCGCCGCCCCTCCGGACCGACGATCTCCACGGGGAGCCCCGAAGGCCCCAGCCGCACCTCGACCCTCGAACCGGGCACCCCGTCCGCGCCGGGAGTTTCCACAGCCCAGGTCCCCGCATCGACCCGCGAAATCCGCCGCTTTGCGCGCGCGAGGTCGAGGGAGGGAAGCGTGACCAGGACGACCTCGACGTCGGCGGACTCGCCGTCCGCGAGGGACAGTCGGCGGGCCGGAAGGCCCGCGGAGACGTGATCGCCGACGATCTCGACATCGTCGCACCCGTCCAGCTGCGGCAGTTCCTCCACGGTGTCGTCGGCGCGAACCCGGGTCCATCGCCCCCCCTGCAGCCGCTCGAGCCGGAGCCGGCGCGGAGCGGAGGCGGGTTCGGACCCGACGCCCAGTTCCGTGTGAAGGCGGGTGGCACGGCCCTCTTTCGTCACCTCGATCGTGACGTCCGCCCACCACGCCGGCTCGTCGGTCTCGAGCGGATCGAATGCGACCAGGTGTTCCCGTGTCACCGTCGCCCCATCGGAGCAGGTCCGCGC
The DNA here is from genome assembly GCA_013360825.1 of Candidatus Brocadiia bacterium. Lineage (GTDB taxonomy): Bacteria > Planctomycetota > MHYJ01 > WSZJ01 > WSZJ01 > WSZJ01. Next base: position 3,865 of record JABWAY010000328.1, read on the forward strand.
GGTCACGTGGGCGCTCCCGGCGCCGGCCGGATCCGACCAGAAGAAGACCTGGACCCGCCGGAACGACCCTGTCTCGAGCTCATCCCGTGGGATCGGCTGCGGGTCGCCGCCGCATCCGGCGAGGGTCAGGGCGAGGAGGGCGGAGAGGGGCTTGCGCATGGGGGTAGAAGGGTACCCGATCCTTCGGGTTTGGCACAGATCGCCCTTAAGATCTCCTCAAGTCATTTCATGCCAGCACCTTATGACTACCTCTGGACCCAGCGCTGCAGCGCCGCCCGCAGCGTCTCCACCTCGCTCCCGCGCCCCGAATACCGCACCTCCCCGTCCGGATCCACAAGATACACCCTCGGAAGATCCTCCGCCCGGAACGCCCGCGCCGCCGATCCATCGTCGAGATCCAGCCACAACCCCTCCCCCGCGCCCGCAAAGACCTTCCGGATCTCGTCCTCGGTCTGAAGCACATCCACCCGGGCGACGGCGAGCGCGGTCAACCCTTCGCGCCCGCGCGCGAGGGCGGCGAGCGCGGGGAGTTCGTCCCGGCACGCGGGGATCCAGGAGGCCCAGAGGTAAATGAGGCGCCAATGGTCCGGGGGGACCGGCCGGCGGGGCTCCCAGCCGGCGAGCGGGAGCCCGAGAACGGGATGCTCGGCGCGGACG
>JABWAY010000329.1 GCA_013360825.1 Candidatus Brocadiia bacterium
CTCCCCCGTCGCCTGGTGCGCATCCAGGCACGCGTCGCCGGCCAGCGCGAGATCCCGCAGCAGATTCACGCCGGCCCCGCCGCCATGCGCAAGCCCGGCCTCGGACCAGAGCTCCCGGAACGTCCGGTCCAGCGCGCTGACCGCGGCCTCCCGCGCGGCGGCGTCGCCGGAAACGGCGGCGTACGCGAAGAACGCCGAAGCCGTCTGCGCGTTCAACCCCGAGTAGAACGCGCCGTCGATGTGCGGCACCGCCCGCTTCGATCGCCCGGCCCGGTCGAGCGCGAAATACTCCGCATCCGCGTCCTGGCTCGCCCCCCAGCCGCCGGCGGCCTGCCTGAGCGTCGCCTGGAGAAACTCCACCGTCCGGCTCGCCGCCTTCCCCCATTCCTCGTCCCCGGTCTGGCGCCAGAGCGTCACCAGCGCGGCCAGCATCCCCGCGTTCGTCTCGAGCAGCTTCTCGAAATGCGGGTCGCTCCAGTCGGGCTTCATCGCCACCCGGTAGTACCCGAACTCCACCGGATCCTCCAGCGCCTGCGTGCACCGCGCCGCCCGCCCCGCGCGGTCCAGCCAGATCTTCTGCCCGCTCGCCGCGGCCTTCCAGGCATAGAGCTCAATGTTCTGCGGGCTCGGGAAACGGAAATCCCCCGCGGCCCAGGCGCTGTCGTCCTTCGCCCAGGTCGCGTCGATCCCCGCCAGGATCGCCTCCACATCCTCGAGCGCCGCCGCGGTCCGCTCGGGAAGCGGCGGCGGCCTGTACTCCGCGATCTTGCGCAGGATCGACTCGCGGTTCTTCTCCCAGTGGTCCGCCGCGGCATTCGCCTGCGTCAGGAATTCGTCGGCCTCCACATACCACACTTTCGACATCGGATCCCCGCCGGGCGTGCAGAACGCCGTCGTCGGCCACCCCTTCCCCGACAGGTACCGGTCCTTGATCTCCGGGTAGCGGTCGGTATCGACCCGGATGCAGATAAAGCGCCGGTTCAGGAGCTCGATCACGCGGGGGTCGCTGAACGCCTTCTCGTCCATTTCGTGGCATTTCTGACACCAGGTGGCGGTCAGGCTCACGGCGACAGGCTTGCCGGCCCTGACGGCCTCCTCGAACACGGCGGGGGACCAGGCACGCCAGGCGATCTCCCGTGCCCTGTGGGGGCGGTGGGAGAACGGGAACTCGTCCTTCGCCGGCGGCACGGCGGGTTCCTCCGCCCGGAGCCCGGGGGGGATGGCGGCCGTCGCCAGCAGGACCATTCCGGCCGCGACGATCGGGCCGGGGAGACGCCGGAGACCGCGTGCTGGAGTTGATTTCATGGAATCCTCAACGGAGTGCGGGGCGCCGGTATTCCGGCCGCGCCCCGCGGGGCCCGTCAGACCTCGATCCCGTAGTCCTTCAGCTTCTTGTCGAGCGTCGGACGCGAGATCTGGAGGATCCGCGCCGCCTCGATCTTCTTCCCCTTCGCCTTCGACATCGCCCGCTGGATGCACGTCCGCTCGACCTCCGCGACGATCTCGGACAGCGGGAGATCCTTGTCGATGAAATTCGTCACCTCCGCCGCCATCCCCGTCCCGACGATCTTCGGCGGCAGGTCCTCGACGTCGATGATCGGCTTCTCGCACAGCACCGTCGCGCGCTCGATCACGTTCCGCATCTCGCGCACGTTGCCGGGCCACGCGTAGTTCATCAGCACCTTCATCGCCTCGTCCGCGATCTTCATCGGCTGCGGACCCTTCTGGAACCGCCTCAGGAAATGCGCCACCAGGATCGGCGTGTCCATCCTCCGGTCGCGAAGCGGCGGCAGATGGATCGGCACCACCGCGAGCCGGTAGTAGAGGTCCTCGCGGAATTTCCCCTGGCTCACCATCTCCTCCAGGTTCCGGTTCGTCGCCGCCACGATCCGCACGTCCACCTTGATCAGCTTGACCCCGCCCACCCGCGTGAAGGTCCTCTCCTCCAGCACCCGCAGCAGCTTCTGCTGCGTCCCCTGGTCCATGTCCCCGATCTCGTCCAGGAACAGCGTCCCGTGGTCCGCCAGCTCGAACTTCCCGGGCTTCATCCGGTCCGCTCCCGTGAACGCCCCCTTCTCGTGCCCGAACAGCTCGCTCTCCAGCAGATGCTCGCTGATCGCCGTGCAGTCCACCGGGATGAACGGCCGCGCCCGGCGCCGGCTCGCCAGGTGAATCGCGTGCGCCACCAGCTCCTTCCCCGATCCCGTCTCCCCCGTCACCAGCGCCGTCGCGTCGGAATCCGCCACCTTCTCGATCCGCCGCAGCACGTCGCGGACCGCGGGACTCTCCCCGACGATCGCCATCTCCTCCTGCACACGCTTCCGCAGCACGTTCGCCTCGTCCCGCGCCGCCCCGTACAGCCGCGCGTTCTCCAGCGCGATCCCCGCCTGCCCGCTGATGTTCACCAGCAGCGCCAGATCCTCCTCCGTGAAACAGTTCATCTGGTTCTGCGTGTCCACGTACAGCACGCCGAGAAGCTTCTCCCGGGAAATCAGCGGCGCACAGAGGATCGACTTCACCCGGTCCAGCCGGATCGAACGGCTCGACATGAACCGCGTGTCGGTCGACGCATCCCCGGTCAGCACCGCCCTCCGGTCCTTCACCACCTGCTCCAGCACACTCTTCGAGACCGCGATGTCGCTTCCACGCCGGTCCCGGTACCGCACCGCGCCGGGATGAAGACCGGACCCGTCCTCCTGACAGAGGAAGACCGCGCCGCGCTCGGCCTTGAGGAGCTCCATGACCACCTCGACGATGCGGCCGAGGAGGAGATGCTCGTCGAGAAGCGTCGTGGTCGCGCGGGTGACCTCGTAGATCGCGCGGAGCCGGCGGTCGGTCTCGGCGGACTCGCTCGCGGATTCGCGCCGGACCTTGGCCGTCTCGGCCGCGCGCTCGTGCTCGCGCACGATCGCCTCGACGTCGAGCGCGGCCGTGACCTCGCCCGAGGCGCGCGCGTCCTCGCTTTCCCCCGCGACCAGGATGACGCCGCCCGAGTCCTCGCCGGGGAAGATCTCGAAGTCGGGCTCGTAGACGAAGACGGTGTGGCCGAGCTGGAGGCGGTCGCCGGATTCCATCCGCTTCTCGGTGCAGGTCGTTCCGTTCACGAGGAGCCCGTTGCGGCTCCCGGCGTCGCGGAGGTACATGACCCCGGCCCGGAGCTCGAACTTGGCGTGGGTCCGCGAGACGTTCTTGTCGTCCACCTGGATCGAGCAGGTGCGCGACCGGCCGATGGTGGCGTCGTGGTCGATTTCGAAGAGTGACCCCTTGCCGGGGCCCTGGACGATGGCAAGTTTGGGCACGGGGAGCTCCGTCGGAGAGATGTCAATGATGTTTACAGTCCGGGGCGCCTCCGCGCAAGGAAATCTCTCCGACCCGCCGCCGCGCCGGCCCCCTCCCGGACCCGGAACGCCCTCTCCCGCCGCTACTTCCGGCGGGCGGGCAGCACCAGCTCCGCCGCCTCAGGCCGCAGAATCCGCGGCCGCAGGATGAACAGGATCTCCGTCTTCCGCTTCTCCACCTGCGTGCTCCCGAACAGGTACCCGATCACCGGGATGTCCGCAAGAATCGGCACCCCGCGGCGGGTCTCCGTCTCCTCCGTCCGCACCAGCCCGCCGATGATGATCTGCTGCCCGTCCTTCACCGTCAGGTGCGTGTCCGCGTTCCGCGTCGAAAACACCGGCGTCGTCGTCCCGGAGATGTTCACCGTCCCGGAGACGCTCGTCACCTCCGGCTTCACGTCGAGGTCGATGTAGTTCCCGCCGATCACGTGCGGAACCACCACCAGCCGCACCGCCGCCTGCTTGAACTTCACCGTCGAATTCGCGATCCCGTTGTTGATGTTGATCAGCTCGACGAACGGCACCTCGTCGCCCGCCACGATCGTCGCCGACTCGCCGTTGTTCACCGTCACGTACGGGCTCGACAGCACCGTCGCCTTCCCGCGCCGGATCAGCGCGCGGATCCGGAGGTCGATGATGCCCCACTGGTGGTTCTCGTTGAACAGCCCGAGGTTCAGCCCCTGGAACGGAAGCGCCCCGGGAGCCAGCGACTGCAGGAACGCGTCCGGATGGAACGTCCCCGTGGCGTCCCGCAGGAACTCGTCGCGCGAGTGGCCCGGATCCTGCTCCATCCGCAGCTCGAACCCGACGTCCAGGTCGTTGTCGATCGACTTCTCCACGATCTGCGCTTCGATCTGCACCTGCTCCATCGGCCGGTCGACGATGTTCAGCACCTTCTCGACCAGGTCGATGTTTTCTTTCACGTCCTGGATCATCATCAGCCGCAGGTCCGGCTGGTTCGGCGGAGCCGCGGGGCTCACGAGGATCGACCCCTTGGGCGTGAGGAACTTCTGTACGAAGGGCATCACCTGCGGCCCGCGGCCCTGGCGGACCTGGTAGAAGATCGTGACCATCCCGTCCTTCTCGATCCGCCCGCGCTGGTAGGTCCAGGACGGCGGCGGCGGCCCCGGGTCCGCCGGCGGCGGCGCGTCCTGCGCGGCCG
>JABWAY010000330.1 GCA_013360825.1 Candidatus Brocadiia bacterium
GCCCGCGGTTCCGCGCCGTCCCGCCACGCGCTGGGCGAGCGCGCCGGCGGCCGCGCCGGTCTCGCTCGTGCGCAGGGAGAAGATGACCTGCCCGGCGTGATAGCCGCAGGCGACGGACCAGGTGATTCCCTCGAGTCGGAGGAGCATGTCGGCGACCTCGGGGATCATGTCGGGATTCTGGACGGCGCCGATCGGGCAGGTCGCCGCGCCCGCGTGGATGCGCGCCGCCAGGAGCGCCCGGTGCCAGGTCTGGAAGAAGTCGCGCGGGATGCGCGCCCGTTCGATCGAGCTCACCAGCTCGAGGTCCGCGACCGGGAAGAACTCCATGTAGGCGTCCACGTCGGCTTTCGAGGCCTCGCGGCCGAGCTCCTGCGTCTCCGTCCGGATGGCGTAAAAAATCAGCGTCGCCAGGGACTGCGGAATCTCGATTTCCGCCTCGTTCAGGTACTGGACGATCATCGTGCAGGTCGCGCCGTACGCGGTCCGGACGTCCGCGAACGGGCACGCGCGGGTCGCCTTGCGCGGCGCGTGGTGATCGATGACGGCGTCGGCAACCCGGTCGGCCGGAAGCGAGTTGTTCCCGCCGCGGGGCTGCGTGTCCACGGTCGCGACCCGGGGGAACTGGGAGAAATCGATCTGGTCGACGTGCCGGACGTCGATGTCCAGCGCCCTGAGAAGGGTCTTGTTGGAGGCGCGGCCGATCAGCCCGCCGTAGGCGATGGTGCTGGAAACCCCCGCCGTGCGCTCCAGCAGGAATCGGAGGCCGGCGGCGCTGGCAAAGCAGTCCGGATCCGGATTGTCGTGCATCAGGATCAGCACGGGTCCGGGTCGGAGCGCATCGAGGAGTTGTTTCAGCCGGGTGGGCGCTGTGCGGATGGCCACGCGCCCATTCTACGGGGAGCGCCCGTCACGGGAAGGAACATCCACGACGGGGCCCCGCCCCCCGGGCGCGCACCCTCCCCGCCCCTCGACGCTTCCGAGGAAACTTCGTGACCGCCCTATTTCACCGTGCTAGAAATACGGGTCTCCATGTCGCTGAAGCCTTCCTGGCTGAAGGTTCGCGCTCCGGGTGGCGAGACATACGCGCACCTGAAGGGTCTGCTGCGCGAGCGCAGCCTGCACACGGTGTGCGAAGAAGCGCAGTGCCCGAACATCGGCGAGTGCTGGTCGTCCGGAACCGCCACGTTCATGCTGCTCGGCGGCACCTGCACGCGCGGCTGCAAGTTCTGCGCGGTCGAGACCGGGAATCCGCGAGGGTGGGTGGATGTCGACGAGCCGAGGAAGACCGCGGAGGCGATTGCCGGGCTCGGGCTCGAGTACATCGTCGTCACGATGGTGAACCGGGACGACCTCGCCGACCAGGGGGCCGCGCACGTCGCGGAAACGATCACGCGGATCCGCGCGGCCGCGCCGGAGCTGATCCTCGAGACACTCGTCGGGGACTTCCGCGGCGAGGAGCCCTGCGTCGCCACCGTCGTGCGGTCCGCCCCCCACGTCTTCGGACACAACATCGAAACCGTCGAGTCGCTCCAGCGCACCGTGCGCGATCCGCGGGCGGGGTACGCCCAGTCCCTCCGGGTCCTCGAGTACGCCCGCTCCCTCGCCCCGGAACGCTTCACGAAATCCAGCATCATGCTGGGCCTCGGCGAGACCGACGCGGAACTGGATCGGGCGTTCCGCGACCTGCGGAGCGCGGGCGTCGACTTCCTGACGCTGGGCCAGTATCTGCAGCCGTCCCCGCGCCACCTCCCTGTCGAGCGTTTTGTCACGCCGATGCAGTTCGACGAGTACCGTGAGCGTGCCCTGTCCTGCGGATTCAAGTACGTGGCGAGCGGACCGCTGGTCCGCTCAAGCTACCGCGCGGGCGAATTCTATCTGTCCTCCCTGATCCGGGAGTCCACAGGAGAGACATCATGACGACCGAGGTCCTGCAGGTCATCCGCTCGGACGGGTCGGTGCAGAAGAAGCTGGAGCCGACGCTGTCGGAGGAGATGCTGAGAAAGCTGTACCGGACGATGGTGCAGGTGCGGGCGCTTGACGAGAAGGGGATGCTGCTGCAGCGGACGGGAAAGATCGGGTTTTACGTGCCGTCGGGCGGCCAGGAGGCGTCGCAGGTCGGCGCGGTCGCGGCGCTGGACGCCGGGGACTGGCTCTTTCCGACCTACCGCGATCCCGGGATGGCGCTGTGGCGCGGGGCGAGCTTCCGCGAAATGCTGGCGCACGAGTTCGGGTGCGCGGAGGACCGGAGCAAGGGGCGGCAGATGCCGAACCACTATGCGTTCCGCGAGATGAAATACGTTTCGATCAGTTCGCCGATCGCGACGCAGATCCCGCAGGCGGTGGGCGCGGCGATGGCCGCGAAGTACAGGAAGACGAAGGAAATCGTCCTCACCAGCATGGGGGACGGCGGGACGAGCGAGGGGGACTTCCACTGCGGGATGAATTTCGCGGGAGTCTACAAGGCCCCGATCGTCTTCTACTGCCAGAACAACCAGTGGGCGATCTCGGTCCCCCTCTCCGGGCAGACGGCGTCGGAGTCGATCTCGGTCAAGGCGAAGGCGTACGGGTTCCCCGGCGTCACGGTGGACGGCAACGACGTCCTCGCGGTCTACAGCGCCGTCCGCCAGGCGGCCGACCGGGCGCGCGCCGGCGGCGGTCCCTCGTTCGTCGAGGCGCTCACCTACCGGATGGGACCGCACAGCAGTTCCGACGATCCGAAGCGGTACCGGCCGGCGGCGGAGGAAGAGGAGTGGAGGCAGAAGGACCCGATCGACCGCTTCCGGAACTACCTGAAGAAGCAGGGGATCTGGACGGAAGCCTGGGAGAAGGAGACGTGGGACGGGGTGCGGGCGGACCTGAACGAGGCGACGAAGCAGGTCGAGGCGCTCGGGCCGCCGACGATTTCGTCGATGTTCGACGACGTCTGGTCGTCGATTCCGCCCGTGCTGCAGGAGCAGAAGGATTCTCTCATCGAGTACCTGAAGAAGGGCGAACTCAAGGACCTGGGCGGCGCATTCCCGCTGTAGACGGATCGCCCCGCTGGTTTCCGTTGCCGGACCCGCATTCCGAGGAATCGTTCGAATCGCCGGGGCACGCTCGCGGCAAGCCGGGCCGCGAGCAGACCGTCCCGGCGGGACAGCGCAGGCCCGGCCCGGCTTAGGAGCAGATCATGGCGACACTGACGTTGCTGCAGGCCGTCAACGACGGACTCCGGACCGAGATGCGGCGCGACGACCGGGTCGTCTGCCTCGGCGAGGACATCGGGATCAACGGAGGCGTCTTCCGCGCGACCGAGGGGCTCCAGAAGGAGTTCGGCGCCGAGCGCGTGATCGACACGCCGCTGGCGGAGAGCGGCATCATCGGGACCGCGATCGGGATGGCGCTCTACGGCCTGAAACCCGTCCCCGAAATCCAGTTCATGGACTTCATCTACCCCGCGTTCGACCAGATCGTGAGCGAACTCGCCAAGTTCCGCTACCGGTCGGGCGGCCAGTTCCCCTCCCCCGTCGTGATCCGCACGCCGTACGGCGGCGGGATCAAGGGCGGCCACTACCACTCCCAGTCGGCGGAGGCGTACTTCTGCCACACCCCGGGAATCCAGGTCGTGATCCCCTCGACCCCGCACGACGCAAAAGGCCTGCTGGCCTCCGCGATCCGCGGCGAGGACCCGGTGCTGTTCATGGAGCCGAAACGGATCTACCGGTCGATCAAGGGCGAAGTCCCCGAGGGGGAATACACGGTCCCGATCGGGAAGGCGGCGATCGCCCGCCCCGGCACGCAGGTGACGATCGTGGCGTGGGGATCGATGACGCACATCGCCCTCGAGGCGGCCGAGAAAGCCCAGGAGGAAAAAGGCGTCTCCTGCGAGGTCCTCGACCTGCGGTCCCTGGTCCCGCTCGACAAGGCGGCGCTGCTGGAGAGCGTGAAGAAGACCGGTCGCGTCGTCATCGTCTGCGAGGCGCCGCGCACCGGCGGCTACGCCGGCGAGCTCAGCGCCATCATCGCCGAGGAAGCCATCGACTCGATGGAAGCGCCGATCGTGCGGGTGACGGGGTTCGATACACCCTTCCCCTACACGCTCGAGCACGCGTACATGCCGAACACGGGCCGGATCCTGAAAGCGATCGACACGGTCGTGAACTTCTAAGCCGCCGAGGAGAGCCATGGATTTCAAGCTGCCGGATATCGGGGAAGGGATTCACGAGGGCGAGGTCGTGAAGTGGCTGGTGAAGGAGGGGGACGTGGTGAAGGAGGACCAGCCCCTGCTTCAGGTGATGACGGACAAGGCCACGGTGGAGATCCCGGCGCCGCGTTCGGGGAAGATCGCGAAGATTCACGCGCCGGAGGGAAAGTCCGCGCTCGTGGGATCGGTGCTGGTGACGATCGACGAGGGGGCGGGAGCGCCGGCGGCGAAGCCTGCGCCTGCGCCCGCGGCGGCAGCGAAGCCTGCGGCTGCGGCTC
>JABWAY010000028.1 GCA_013360825.1 Candidatus Brocadiia bacterium
CGGCCGCGTGGATCCGTCGCGCCGCCACGCGGGCGTCGTGGACCGCCTCGACGTCCTCCGGATCCCTACGCAATCGGCGCAGCGCCGTCACCAGCCGCCGCGCCCGCGGCTCCAGCACCCTCCGCGGCGTCCCCGCCCGCACGGCCGTCACGCTCATGGCTCCTCTTCCTCGTCGCAAACAGCCTCTTCTCGATCTCCCGACGCATCGCCTTCTGGATCTGGTCCGGAGGCTGGCGGGCGTCGAGCGTCGCGAAACCGAACTCCCGCTCCATGTCGTCGTACGTGGCCAGCAGCCGCGTCTGATACTTCACGAAACAGTCGTACAGGTCCCAGCCGAGGCCGAGATCGACCCCCGCTTCCCAGTAGTTGAGCCGCCGGGCCCGCAGCACCCGCGGCACCAGCGTCTCGATGTCGATCTTGAGATAGAACGTCAGGTCCGGGACGAGCGCGAAACCGAAGAGTTTCCGCACGTAGTCCGGGGACACGCCGCGGACGGTGTCGCGCGCGAAGGCGGTGTAGATGTAGCGGTCGGAAAGGACGATCGACCCCGCGCGCAGGGCCGGGATGATCTCGTTCTCGAGGCGGTCGGCGAAATCCGCGGCGTACATGAGCGCGAACGTCAGCCGGTTGAGCGAGTGCCCCTGCTTGGCCTCGGTGATCAGAGGGCCGAGCAGTTTCGACCGGGTCCACCCGGTCTCCACCACGGAGAACCCCTGGATCTGCAGCCACTCCCGGAGAAGCGCCGTCTGCGTCGAGCGACCCACGCCGTCGGTTCCCTCGACGACGATGAGCTTGCCCGCGCAGTCGTCGAGCGGGACGTACGGGAGCCCGGTCCCGAACCAGCGTCTAGTTGAAGGGAGTATGGATGCCATGGAGTTTCTCCTCGTGAGTGCGGAGCATCCGCACGGCGGCGTCGCGGACCTCCTCCTGCTGGTCCTCGATCGCCTTCGTGGCGTCGAAGACCGTGAACTGGAATTCCTCGGCCAGCCGGTCGTACTCCTCGAGGATGCGGCCCTGGAAGATCTTGAAGGACTCGACGATGTCGGTGGAGAGCCTGAGGTCCATCCCCGCCTCGTGGTACTTGATTTTCCCGCGGCCGCCGGCGATGCGGCGGGTCGCGACCTCAAGCGGGACCCGGAAGTAGAGGGTGAGGTCGGGCTGCACGGCGAAGGAGTACAGGTCGCGGATCCACTGGGGGTGGACGCCGCGCACGGCGTCGCGGGCGAAGGCCGTGTAGACGTAGCGGTCGGCGAGGACCACCATTCCCGCCTTGAGCGGGGGGAGGATGATGTCCTGGTGGCGGTCCGCGAAGTCCGTCGCGTGGAGGAGGGAGAACGTCGTGGGGGTGAGCAGATCCTTCTTCTTGGCGTACCGCGTCGTCTCTCTCACCAGGAGTGACGAGTTCCACTCGGTGAAGAAGACGCTGTATCCGCGCGAAACGAGCCAGCGCTCGAGCAGGCGGATCTGCGTGCTCTTTCCCGACCCGTCGATTCCCTCGACCACGATCAGCTTTCCCGAGTAGGGCTGCGTCATCTCGCCTCCTTCTTCTTCACGGCAAATCGGATGTCCTTCCGGAAGACCTCCCGGAACACGTCGGCCCGCCGCCCCGCAGTGTAGAGTTCCAGGTCGAGATCTGCGTTGGCCTGAATTTCGAGAAGGATGTCCCCGCCGTCGGAGACGCAGCGGAGGTCGTCCACCAGCGCCGCGTGGCTCCGGTCGAGGCCGTCCGCGATCCGGAGGATCGCCGAGAGGACCTGGACCTTCCGGCGGTCCCGGCGTCCGAGGTCCCCGTACCCTTCGTGATCCTCCGACGGCACCGCTCCCCGGTGGTACCTCGCCACCAGCGCCACCAGGCGGCGTTCCGCGTCCGAGAACCCCTCCAGCGCCCCGTGAACGATCAGGTAGTAAGCGTGCTTGTGGTGCTTTTCGGCGCTGATCCAGTACCCGGCATCGTGGAGCAGCGACGCGAACTCCAGGACCTCCCTGTCCGGGCCGTTCAGGCGATGGAGCGGGGCCAGGTCGTCGAACATGCGGAGGGCGAGGCGCGTCGTCTGGGTCGCGTGCAGGTCCAGCGCCCCGAGGCGGCGGGAGAGGACCATGACGCTGCGGCGGCGCGGGTCGGCGATCTCCTCGTCGTGGATCACGAGGCGCGAGGCGTTGCGGGAGGCGTAGTCGGCGACGACACCCTCGCGGAGGGCCCTCTCGCACGGAATGATCTCCTGGAGCCCCGCCTCCTCCATGAACACCTTCACGACCAGCGACCCGGGACCGATCGTGTCGGCGCGGCTGGCGCCGACCGGGCCGAGGGCGGCCAGGCTCTTGCGGGAACCGGTGAGGAGCCTCTCCGAGAGATCCTCCAGCGGCCCCCGCCGGATCGCGGCGCCGGAATCCCGGACGCCGAGCAGGGCGCCGAGGGCGAGGATCGTCCCGCTGGTCCCGTAGACGGCCTCCGGGCCCAGGCGGCGGAATTCCCGGCAGGTCGAGGCCAGCTCCGCGCGGATGAATTCCTCCAGCGCCCCCCGGGACGACCGGCGCCGGAGACGCTCCGCCATCCTCAGGACGCCCAGCTTGAGACTGCGGACGAACTTCAGCTTCTCCCCCTCGCCCACGAGAAGCTCGGCGCTTCCCCCGCCGATGTCGATCACCCCGATGCGCCCGTGGCCGGCCGGGAGGCCGTCGCGCACGCCGAGGTAGATCAGGCGCCCCTCGTCCTCGCCGGAGACAACGCGCACCGAGAGGCGCGCCTCCTTCTCCGCGCGTCGGACGAACTCGCCGCGATTCCGGGCGTCGCGTACGGCGGAGGTCGCCACCGCCAGGACGGCCTCGACCCCCTGCGCCTCGGCGATCGCACGGTACCGCTTCAGCACCCCGATCGCCCGGTCCATGTCCGCCTGCGGAATCGCTCCCGTGCGGAAGGTGGCGCGCCCGAGCTGCAGCATCTCCCGGGAGCGGTCGAGCACCTCGCGGACGCCGGGGGCGAAGAGCCGCGAGACCACGAGGTGCACGCTGTTGGCGCCAATGTCGATGGCGGCGACCTTCATGGGTCGGGGAATCTCCGGCGTCGGGTCAGTGGGACCGGATGGCGCGGGCGTCCGGGGGGACCATTGTAGGGCGGCGCGCGGCGCGCGGCCATGCCGGAGCAGTCGTCCGGGCGGAATCAGAAGTCGACGCTCACCCGCAGGATCAGCACATCCTCGTCGTCGAAGGAGCGCCCGTTCACACGCAGCGGGTTCTCGGTGTCGCCGTCGTACTCGATCCACTCGTACGCCAGGCTGATCCGGACGTTCGTGACCGGGTACCAGTTGATCCCGAACCCGTACTCGTCGATCTCCCGCGCGGATCCCGTCCGGCTCAGGATCCCGTCCTCGAACCACTCCCGGTCGAACCTCCAGTGCGCCCAGCGGACCGCGAGCTCCAGGGCCCCGAAGCCGCCGCCGAACAGGGGCGACTTCGGCCGGATCCTGTCGAACGTCTTCGTCTCCCCGGTCAGGAGAACCGTCGCCCAGACGTGGGCGGCGGTAATGTTGGCGTGCGAATGATCGGGATCCGGTCCGTCGACCGTGTACTTGTCCCGCGTCCTCATGTACTCGGCCTTCACGCTCGCAGGGCCGAAGCACCAGGCCAGCTCCGCCCCGAGGCGCGCGCGCTTCTCGTTGAATTTCACCGCCGGCGCGTTGGGTCCCGCCGTCGCAAAGGTCGTCAGCGTCATCGGCACCGTGAACGTGTACGGCAGGACCCCCGACCTGAGGTCCCTCCGTCCGAACGTCCCCGCCACGCCGATGTGCAGCCCTTTCAGCCACTCGTTCTCCGTCGTCGCCAGCGGCCTGACGTACACCCGCGCGCTCAGGTCCTTGTCGCTGTTCTCGTCGAAGGCGGCCTTCCCGGTGCCGTTCGAAACCATGAGGCCGTAGGACAGGATCTTCTCGATCGGCTCGCCGTGAATCATCGCCCCGACCTCGCGCCCGGGAGTCAGGCGGTCCGCCACAGACCGTTCCGGGAGGTCGATGAAGCGATCCGAGGTGTTCTGCTCGAGGCTGAACGGCGCCTTGAACTGGCCGACGCGCAGTTTGAGGAAGTGCCAGCGGGCGAATCCGACGTAGGCATCGTCCAGCGTGAACGCCCCGCTGTTCGACGACGTGGGCTGAAGCGCCACCTCCCAGTCCTTGAACAGTCTCGCGCTCAGGCGCAGCTGCACCTTGCGCAGCGAGACCGTGTCGGACTGGATCCGCTCGTTGTTGTGGATGTAAGACCGGTAGGCGACCTGCACCTGCCCGCCGATCGATCCGTCGAAGTTCCCGTCTTCGCTCTGGAATTTCAGGGACTCCCTGAAGAAGACGTCGACCTGCGAACCACCCGCCGCCGACCGGCCGGGCTCCGGGGCCAGGCTTCCGTCCCTCCCCGCAGCCCCCTCTTCCAGCCTCCTGACCCGCTCTTCCAGCGTGGACTCCTCCGCGGACACGAGGGCTGACAGCAGCAGCAGGACGGCAGGACAGATTCTCATGGGCGCTCCCCGAGGGATGACTCGCGCCGAATCCGGGCGCTCGGTCCGGCGGCGACGGCTTCTCACCCCAGGGGAAGCGCGCCGGCGCAGGCCGGACGGTTCGGATCATCCGGCGTGCACCCGGTGCCGTCCAGCAAGCGCTGTGCCGTCGGCTCCCGGGCCGCCCTGCCCGGGAGCCGGGTCCACCTGGCTCCGGAATCCCCGGCCCCGGCGAAAAAACTACCAGCCGTACTCCCAGATCGAAGCCGGCGCCATGCGGTCCGCCGGCGTGTCCGGCGCCAGCTGCATCACGTACCCGATCGCGCCGCGCTCAAGGTCGTCCGCGCGGAAGTTGTAGCGGGTTGCTCCCCAGCGCACCCCGGCCGCCACGATCTCCAGCGACTCGAACGTTCCGGCCTTCAGGCTCCAGACGCCGGCGCCCAGCAGTTTCCCCTCAAAGCCCCGCGTCTGTTCGCGTTCCCCGGTGTCGTCCACCGCCCAGCGTCCCCGCTGCTCCAGACGGACCTCGCCTTCCAGGCGGACCGTCACGCGGTCCCCCTTGACCGACTCCGTGACCAGCACCATCGTCGCCTTCTTCACCGCGTCCGCCGGAAAGGCAATCGTCTGCCCGCGGACGTTGTCCACCAGGTGGCACCGCGCGAATCGCGCCACCAGCTCCCCGTCCACATCCTTCTTCAGCCCGGCCTTCGCGTCCGCGGGCATGAACCGCGCCAGATCCTCCCGCCGGAACCAGGCATAGTCGATGTTCCACGCGTGCCCCGCCCAGTCCTTCCGCGCGTTCGCCCGCGGGAGGTCCCGCGACGTCACCTTCCAGACCATCCCGTCCACCGGGTACCGGTCCGCCCAGCGGTCGCGCCACTCGCCCGGCGCCCCCTCCATCAGCCGGCGCCCTTTCGGCAGCTTCTCCCACGCCTCCCACGATTCCTTCAGGAACGCCTTCACATCCTCCGCCCGCGTCGAGTTCACGCTCCCCAGGAACTCCCCGGACGGCGCCAGGCAGTACAGCCCCTGCCGCGTCCAGTCCAGCGGATTCCGGCCGTAGTGCCCCTTCTCGCTGACCAGGCGGAAATGCTTTCCCGCAGCCCCCTGGTCCCGGTGGAGCATCGTCACCTCGTCCGTCGCGGGAATGAACTTCCCGGCCAGCTTCTGGATCTCCGGGTCCGCCCAGACCGACCGCCGGGCGCGCACGCCGTTGTTTCAGGTGCACGCCAGCGGGTGGCCGTTCATCGTCCACAGGAAGATCGGCCGCTCCGTGCGCTGCCCCTCCGTCACCGCCTCCCAGTACGTCGTCCGCCACGGAATCCCCCGCCAGGCGTCTTCCGCCGGCGCCGGAAGGATGAGGTCGCGGAAGCGTGTGCGCGTCGCGGGAGTCAGATCTCCCGCCGGCGACTGGGCCCCCGCCGCGAGGGCGGTGCCGAGCAGAAGTGCGATGGCCGGGATCGGGTTCATGGGTTCCTCACAGGACAGGACGCGCGGGATGCCCGCATGTTACATCCCGGACTTCGCCCCGCCGCCCTCCAGCTCCTGCCACTCCGAAAACAGCGCGTCGCACTGCTTCCGTTTCCCGGCCTTGTCCTTTTCCAGGGCCGCGAGCTTCGACCAGCTCTGCGCCAGCGCCGGGTCGCCCTGCTCCGCGGTGATCCGCCCGATCGCCGCCTCCAGCGCCGCGATCTCCTCCTGGATCCGCTCGATCCGCTTCGCGCGCTTTCGCGCCTCCTTCGACTCCTCCCACGTCGGCGCCGGAGCGGCCGGCTTCGGGACCTCGGTCTTCCTGGCCGCCGGCGCCGCCGGCCGCGCGGCGAGTTCCGCCCGTTTCTCCAGAACCCCCGTGTAGTCGGTCCGGAAGTCGTGGACCGTGCCCGCCTCGATCGCGAGCATCCGGTCGCAGATCCGGTCGAGGAAGTAGCGGTCGTGCGAGACCGTGACGATCGTCCCGTCATATCCGTCGAGCGCGTCTTCCAGCGCCGCGCGCGAGGGAATGTCCAGATGGTTGGTCGGCTCGTCGAGCACCAGCACGTTCGGCCGGCGCAGCAGCAGTTTCGCGAGCACCACCCGGGACTGCTCCCCGCCGGAGAGCGTCCCCACGATCCGGTGGATCGCGTCCCCGGGGAACAGAAAGAGCGCGAGCCAGGACTGCAGCTGCTCCCGCTTGAGCGTGATGTCCACCGACCAGACCTCGTCCGCGACGGACTTCGTCCGGTTGAGCCCGGACAGGTCCTGGTCGTAGTACCCGACCTCCACCGCGTTCCCGAGCACGACATCCCCGGCATCGGGCTTCTCGCGGCCGAGGAGGATCTTGAGAAGCGTCGACTTGCCGCTTCCGTTCGGTCCGATGATCCCGACGCGCTCGCCGCGCTCGATCAGGAAGGAGGCGTCCTGGAACAGCATCCGGCCCCCGTACCCCTTGGCGAGCCCGCGGGCGCGGATCGCGGAGAGCGCGCTCTTGTGGATCGGTCCGAACCGGACGCGCAGCGAGGCGCGCGCGCCCTGCGGCCCGGCCAGCCTCTCGAGGCGGTCCAGCCGGCGCTTTCGCCCCCGCGCCTGGGACGCCCGCTGGCCGGCGCCGAACCGCCGGATGTACTCCTCGGTTTTCGCGATCTCCTTCTGCTGCCGGCCGAACGCGTCGCGCGCGGCCTCGAGGCGGCGCTCGCGCTCCTCGACGTACCAGGAGTAGCCGCCGCCGTAGTCGGAACAGCGCGCGTTGTCCACCTCGACCGTGCGGTTGGTGACGCGGTCGAGGAAGTACCGGTCGTGGGAGACGACGACGACCGCCCCGGGGAAACTGAGGAGGTACTCCTCCAGCCACTCGATCCCGGAGATATCGATGTGATTGGTCGGCTCGTCGAGCAGGAGCAGGTTCGGTTTCACGAGCAGCTCGCGTGCCAGCGCGGCGCGGCTCCGCTCCCCGCCGCTCATCGTCGCGACACGCTTCTTCAGGTCCTCCTCCGCGAACCCCAGCCCGCGCGCGACCGCCTTCATCTCGGCCTCGTAGGCGTACCCGCCCCCGGCGTCGTAGGCGTGCTGGAGGTCCCCCCACTCCTCGAGGATCTTCGGGGAGGAGTCGGTTTCCATCGCGTGCGCCAGTTCCTCCATGCGCTCGTGGGTGCGGAGCAGTTCCGCGAACGGCTCCAGGAGCGCCTCCTCCAGCGTCCGCGCGCCGCCGAGCTGGTCGGTCTGGCGGACATACCCCATCCGGGAGCCGCGGGCCAGCTGGAGTTCGCCGGAGTCCGGCTCGAGCTCGCGCGCGAGGATCTTGAGGATGGTCGTCTTCCCGGCGCCGTTCGCCCCGACGAGGCCGACGCGCTGTCCGGCGTCGACCTGGAAATCGACCGCGTCCAGCACGATGCGACCGGGGTAGGCTTTGGTGACTTTGATGAGGACGGCCAGGGGCATGGGGGCGGGATTGTACGATGGAAGCGTCGGCGTGTGCCGATTGGTCTGAAGCGCGGGAAAAATGCCCGGGTCGGGGTGAGTGGGGGCGAAATTCGGTGGGGAGGGCTTGACGCCGGGGTCGGGGCGGGGTAAGATGTGAGTGAACGCTCACTCGCAACGGAGACCCGCCATGAACGTCCTCCTCGACGCCTCCAAAAAAGACACCAAACTCCCCGCCATCACCCGCGCCGCCGTCGCGCTCTTCGTGACCCGCGGCGTCGCTTCCACAACCATCCGTGAGATCGCCCGCGCCGCAAAGGTCGCGGAGGGAACGCTTTACCGCCACTACGAGTCCAAGGAGGACCTGGCCCGGGACATCCTCGAAACCAGCCTGGCAACCTTCACCAGCTTCCTCGACCGGAAAGCCCGGGAACACCCCTCCCTCGCCGGCCGCCTCCGCGGGATGTCCGAGGCGTTCGCCGAAGCCTACGAGGACAACCCCGATGTCGCCCGCTTCATCCTTTTCAGCCACGCCGCAGAGGTCGCGCGGCTGCCGAAGCAGATGCGGATGCCGCGGAACGTGGTGCTGGACATCCTGAAGGAGGCGCAGGCCGCCGGGGAGATCCCGAAAGACGCGGACCGGGAGATGCTGCAGGCGATGATTCTCGGGGCGCTGGCGCGTGTGCTGCTGGCGAAGGCGTACGGGGATCTGAAGGGTGGACTGCGGGAGAAGGCGGCGGAAGCGGCGACGTGGCTGCAGCGGATGATGGGGGTTGCCTGAGATGAAAGACACGAGAGTCTGGATGCGCCGCACGACCCAGGAGCGAGTGAACGTTCACTCACACCCGCGGCCCGCTTCCACGGGATCCCTCAACGTCGCCGCCGGCTGGACCGGCGTCGCCATCGGCCTCTCCGCCGCCCTCTGGATCGGCCTGTGGGCGTTCGCGGGACCGTTCGAGGCGCCGGCCGGCTTCGAACACTACGACGCACTCCCCCGCCGCCTCCTCCGGCTCGCCCACATCGCCGCCGTGATGATCGGTGTCCTCAATGTCCTCCTCGGCCGCGAACTCCCCCGCCTCGACCTCCCTCGGGCCTGGAAGCGCGCGGCGTCGGCCCTCGCCCTGTTCGCCTGGCCGGGGATCTCGGTCGTGCTCGCCGTCGCCGCGTTCGTCCCGGTGGCGAAGTACGCGCTCCCGCCGGGGGCCCTCTCCCTCACCGCCGCCGCGGCGATCGCCGCGGCCGGCGCGTGGCGCGCCCGTCGCCGTTCACTCCTTCTGGAGGATTCCGACCATGCCTGAAACCATCACGTTCCTCGCCGTCTCCGGCGTCCGGGTCCGCAATACCCTGCTCGACACCCACGCGGTCACGCTGCCGGGGTTCGTGCACCGCGGACGCACGATCGCCTCGCTTCCCTCTCTCGGGCTGCTCACGATCGCCGCTCTCACCCCCCCGGGATACGACCTCCACTATGAGGATGTGATCGACCCGACCGACGCGGAGATCGACGCGCTTCCGGGCGACCTCGTGGCGATCGGCGCGCTCACGGCGCGGATCGACGTGGCGTACCGGATTGCCGACCGGCTGAGGGGGCGCGGGGTGACGGTGGTGTTCGGGGGGCTGCATGCGAAGGTGCTGCCGCGCGAGGTGGCGCAGCACGCGGACGCGGTGGCGGTCGGGGAGGGGGAGGATCTCTGGCCGCGGATCGTCGCGGACTGGGAGCGGGGCTCGCTGCGGCGTTTCTACATGGAGGACCGCCCCGGGACGTACGACCTGGCGCGGGCGCCTCTGCCGAGGTACGACCTGCTCGACATGGAGCGGTACAACCGGATCACGGTGCAGACGTCCCGGGGGTGCCCGCACGACTGCGAGTTCTGCGCGGCGTCGCGCCTGTTCGGGCGGTACCGGCGGAAGCCCGTCCCGCTGGTCCTCCGCGACATCGACGCGATCCGTGCGCGGTGGCCGCGGCCGTTCGTGGAGTTCGCCGACGACAACACGTTCGCCGACCCGGCGTGGGGAACCGAGCTCCTGGACGGCCTGCGCGGGCGCGGCGTCCGCTGGTTCACCGAGACGGACGTCTCCGTCGCCGACCACGTGCAACTCCTCGACCGCCTCGCCCCCGCGGGCTGCCGCCAGCTGCTCATCGGATTCGAGTCCCCGCGGCGCGCGTCGCTGGACGGCCTCGACGCCCGCAACTGGAAGCTGCGGCGGCGCGACGGGTACCTGCGCGCGATCGAGCGCATCCAGACCCGCGGCGTCTCCGTCAACGGCACGTTCATCGTCGGGAACGACGCCGACACCCCCGACGTCTTCCCGGAGATCGAGGCGTTCGTGCGCGAGTCCGGCCTCGCCGAGGTCCAGGTCACCGTCCTGACCCCGTTCCCCGGGACCCGCCTCGCCGCGCGCCTCGCCGCCGAGGGGCGACTCCTCACCCGCCGTTATCACGACCGCTGCACCCTGTTCGACGCCACCTTCACCCCGAAGAACATGTCCCTCGAGCAGCTCGAGGCGGGAATGAACTGGCTCTTCGGCCGTCTCTACAGCGACGCCGCGGTCCAGGAGCGGAAGCGCGGATTCCTGGCGATGGCGCGGTCGCGACGGAGGGCATCCTGAGACGGATGGGCCGGGCGGCGGCTCAGGCCTGCAGCTCGATGTCCCAGTAGCGCTCGCTGACGAACCGCTCCCAGCTCGCCTTGCGGATCCCGAGCTTGAGCGAGAGGAACGGCGTCCAGGGCGGCCGGACCGGCGGCTTGAGGAGCCGCATGCCGGCCCCGTCGGGGGTCCGGTTCGCCTTGTGGCGGTTGCAGTCCACGCACGCCAGCACGCAGTTCTCCCACGTCGACCGCCCCCCCACCGACCGCGGGAGAATGTGGTCGATCGTGAGCTCCTCCGAGCCGGGCTGCTCTCCGCAGTACTGGCACGTGAAGCGGTCGCGCTTGTAGATGTTCCGCCGGGAGAAGACGACCTCCTTGCGGGGGACCTCGTTGTAGAGCGCGAGAATGATGATCTCGGGGACGCGGATCCGGAGGCTGATCGAATGGATCGCGGGCTCGCCGGACGCGATGGCCAGGTCGGACCAGGAGGAGAAGTCGTGCGTCTCGAACGTGTCCGGCGCGATCGCCCGGGCCATCCCGCGGTACATCCAGACGAGGGCCTTCCGGACCGTCGTGGTGTCGATGGCGATCCACGAGCGGTTGAGAACGAGCGTCCGCTGGTCGAGAACGGCCTCCGTTGAGTTCACGTGATCGTCCGGGGCTCCAAAGGACTCAAAAAACTGCTGCGACACACAGTATACATGGCTCCGGAGGGCGGGAGGTTCGCGCAAAACCGCGACGGAACGCACCGGCCGGGCAGGATGGCGGCGGCGCCCGGGAGCCGCCCTCCCCGCGATTTCCCGCCTGCGACCGCTCTTGATGCCTCCCGAACCCGCGCGGTAGAATCCCCTCCCCTCTGGGGAGTAGTGTAACGGTAGCACTGCAGACTCTGACTCTGCCCGTCAAGGTTCGAATCCTTGCTCCCCAATCGACGGCCGCGCAGCGTGCGCGGCCTGTTCTGTTTCCGGCCCCCTCTTCCGCGAGCCCACCATGCCCTTCAGCTTCCCCTCACCCCCGACGATCCCCGCCCGCCACTTCCAGCCCGTGTTCGAAGGGTCCCGGCGGTTCCTGGTCGACGGGGAGATCCGCACCTGGGGTGGACACTGTTCCGCCGTCGAAAGCTGCGTCATGCTCCGCGAGGGGTCCTCGGAGCCCCGGCGTCATCTCCTGGGAGAACTCCCGCAGCACGACGCGGAGACGGCGCTGGAGGGACTCGAGGGGGCGGTGCGCGCCTGGGACCGCGGCCGGGGCGAATGGCCGACGATGGAGGTCCGCGGACGGCTGGAGGCGGTCCGGCGATTCGCGTCCGCGATGAAGGAGCGGCGGGAGGCGTGCGCGCGCCTGATCATGTGGGAGATCGGAAAGACGCTGAAGGACGCGGAGAAGGAATTCGACCGGACGGTCGAGTACATCGAGGCCACGCTCCAGGCCCTGAAGGAACTGGACCGCGCCGGGAACCGCTTCTCGATCGACGGCGGGATCGTCGGGATGATCCGCCGGGCGCCGCTCGGGGTCACGCTCTGCCTCGGGCCGTTCAATTACCCGCTGAACGAGACGTTCGCGACGCTCATCCCCGCGATCATCATGGGGAATCCGGTCGTGATGAAACTCCCGCGCTACGGCGCGCTCTGCGTGCTGCCGCTGCTCGAGGCGTTCCGCGACAGCTTTCCCCGGGGCGTGGTCAACACCGTCTCGGGCGACGGCGCGACGACCGCGGGGGCGATCCAGAAGTCGGGGAAGGTCGACGTGCTGGCGTTCATCGGGTCGAGCCGCGCGGCGGACGCGCTCAAGCTGGGACACCCCGCTCCGCACCGCCTCCGCTGCATCACGGGTCTGGGGGCGAAGAACCCGGCGTTCGTGCTGCCGGATGCGGACCTGGACCTCGCGGTCGCCGAATGCCTCTCCGGGGCCCTGTCGTTCAACGGCCAGCGCTGCACCGCTCTCAAACACCTCTTCGTGCACCGCTCGCTGGCCGACGCGTTCGTCTCCCGGCTGGCCGACGCCGTCTCCCGGCTCCCGCTCGGGCTCCCCTGGGAGGACGGCGCCCGGATCACCCCCCTCCCGGAACACGGCAAACCCGACAGACTCCGCGGGCTCGTGGAGGACGCCGTCTCGAAAGGCGCGCGGATCGTGAATGCCGGCGGAGCCGAACACCGGGGAACCTGGTTCCGCCCCGCCGTCGTCGCCGGGGTGACCTCCGCAATGCAGCTCTGGTCGGTCGAGCAGTTCGGCCCCGTGGTCCCCGTCTCCGTCTACGACGGGGAAGAAGAGCTCTTCGACTATGTCGTCCAGTCCCCGTACGGCCAGCAGGCGTCCATCTTCGGCCGGGACGCGGCCCGGGTCGGCCCGCTTGTGGACGCGATGATGAACCAGCTCTGCCGGATCAACCTGAACGCGGCCTGCCAGCGCGGGCCGGATTCGTTTCCGTTCACCGGCCGGAAGGGAAGCGCCGAGGGGACGCTGTCGGTCTCCGATGCGCTGCGCGCGTTCTCGATCCGCGCGATGGTCGCGGCGAAGGAGGGATCGGAGCAGGTCGTGTCCGAAATCCTGATGAAGCGCACGAGCCGGTTCCTGAGGACGGACTTCATCTTCTGACGCCCCCGGCCTGCGGGGAGGGGGGGGCGCGGATTTCCCGGTTTTCCGGAACGATTCCAGCCGGGCCGCGTCAAAGGGGCGGACTGTTACGCCCCGGCGGCGCGCCCCGTCCCCTCCCCCCCGTGGGGCCCGGCGCGGCCGCCGGGGTTGTTTCCGCGCCAGACGGCGCGGGCGTTGCACGCCCCCGCACCGCCCCTTATCCTGTCGCCATGGGCCGTTTCGCCGTCCTCCTCGCATTTCTGGCCATCCTCGTCGCAGGGGTCGGAGCGCTCGTGTGGAGGCTGACGCGTCCCGTCGAGGTCTCCGTGGCCGTCGTCCGCCGCGGGCCGGCCGTCTCAACGGTCTTCGCCACGGGCGCCGTCGAGGCGCGGGAACGGCGCACCCTTCGCCCCCCGCGCCAGGCCGTCATCGCCGAGGTGTTCGTGAAGGAGTGGGCCGAGGTCCGGCGCGGGACGCCGCTCCTCCGGCTCCGCGACACCGCCCGGGAGGTCCGCCGGGAGCGCGCGCGGGCGGAACTCGACCTCGTGGAGGGAAACCTGCGGCAGGGCAGCGCCTTCCGGGGGGCGGCGCAGGCGCGGATCGCCGAGGCGCGGGAGAATGCCGCGCAGGCGAAACGCGAAGCGGAGAGGCACAGGGGGCTGATGGAGGAGGGGCACATCCAGCGCTCGGCGTACGAGGAGATGGAGAGCCGCGCGCGGGCGCTGGCGGAGCAGGTCCGGCAGGCGGAGACGGAGACCGAGGCGACGCTGGCGGAGTGGGAATCCAGGCGGCGCAAGGCGCAGGCGGAGCTCGACACGCTGGCGGCCCAGGAGAGGGACGATGTGGTGACGTCGCCGATCGACGGAATCGTGCTCGATGTGATGGCGGAGGAGGGGGAGCTCGTCGGTCCGGAACGGGATGTGCTGAAGGTCGGGGATGTGCGGGACCTGGTCGTGGAGTGCGGCGTGGACGAGGACGACATCTCCCGCGTCCGGATCGGGCAGGAAGTGCTGATCCGGCTCGCGGGCTCGAACGGGGTCGCGGTTCACGGAAAGGTCTTCGAAGTCCTTCCGGACGCGGACCGCGGCGCGCGGAGTTTCGAGGTGCGCGTGCAGTTCGACGGGGCGCGGTTCGTCCCGGACGCGGACGGAACCGGGCTGCGCGGGCGGACGGAACTCCCCGGGGCGTTCGCGCTGTACAGCGGGATGAGCACGGAACTGGGGATTGTGATCGAGCGGCGCGCCGGCACGCTGGTTTTCCCGCGCCCGGCGCTGACCACGCGGGGAACGGTGTTCGCCGTCGAGAACGGCCGCGCGGTGGAACGGACCGTCGTGCTGGGAATCCGGAGCTTCGACGCGTGCGAGGTCCTGGAGGGGCTCAGGGAGGGAGACGTCCTGATCTCCTCGGGCGTGGCCCAGATCCGGCCCGGCATGAAGGTCCGCGCCGTCGAGGACGCGCGGTGAGGCTGTCGCTGCTGGCCTTCATCGCCCGCCGGCACCTCGGCGCGAATTTTCTCCGGACCTGCATCTCGGTCGGAGGGGTCGGCATCGGCGTCTGCTTCACCATCCTCATGCAGTCGCTGATGCTCGGGTTCGAGGAGAAGTTCGTGACGGAAACCATCGAATCCTCCGCGCACGTGACGATCTTCGACGAGTACCGTGCGGGGACGGACGACTTCGAGCACTGGGCGGACCGGGCGGCCGGGATGCCGGTGGCGGTCGAAGGAGCGCGCCCGCGGGCGCGGCAGTTCCGGATCAAGAAGCCGCTCGAGATCCTGGACGCCGTCCGCAGGGTCGACGGCGTCGCCGCGGCCGCCCCCAACGTCGTCGGCTCCGCGATCCTCTCGTTCGGCGCGAAGGAAGCCGGGTCGACGATGTTCGGGATCGAGCCCGAGACGGAGGAGGCGGTCGTGGCGACCGACCAGTACGTGGAGGAGGGGCGCCTGACCGACCTCTACTCCTCGGGCGGCGCCGTGATCCTCGGCTCCGGCGTGGCGGAGCGGCTGGGGGCGAAACGGGGGGACACCGTCAACGTCGCCATCCGGAGCGGCGGGCAGCGGTCGCTTCGCGTCGTGGCGATCCTGAAGACGGGGGTCACGACCATCGACTACTCGCGCTCCTACGTCCTGGTCTCGCTGGCGCAGCAGGTCCTGGGGCTGGGGCGGGACGTGAACCGGATCGTGCTCCGGCTCGCGGACCACGAGCAGGCCCGGGATGTGGCGGAGCGGATCGAGGGGCTGGTCGGCTACCGGACGGAGTCCTGGCAGGAAGCCAACCAGAACTTCCTCTCGATCTTCGTCATCCAGCAGACGATCACGTTCATCATCACGAGCGGAATCCTGATCGTGGCGGGGTTCGGGATCCTGAACATCCTCATCATGCTGGTGATGGAGAAGTTTCCGGAGATCGCGATGCTGAAGAGCATGGGGTTCACGGCCCGGGACATCGCGGCGACGTTTTTCCTCGAGGGGTGCGCGATCGGGATTCTCGGCGTCGTGACGGGGGCGACGCTCGGCTACTACCTGACGGAATTCGTGGGGAGCCTGCCGATTCCGCAGAAGGGGCTGATCGAGTCCGAGCACCTGATGATGAGCGACTCGCCGCGCAGCTACGTCATCGCGACGGTCTCGGCCATGATCGTGACGATGCTCGCCAGCGTCCTTCCGGCGCTCCGCGCCGGGCGCATGGACCCGGTGGAGACGCTCCGGGGGCACGCATGACAGCCGCCGAAACCCCCGCTCTGGAGACCCGCGGGCTCGTCCGCGTCCTGGGCGACGGGGAGATGCGCACCGAGATCCTGCGGGGGGTCGACCTCACCATCCGCCGCGGGGAGTTCTGCGCGATCGTCGGGCCCTCGGGGAGCGGGAAATCGACCCTCATGTACCTCCTCGGCGCCCTCGACCGTCCCACGGGGGGAACCGTCGCCGTGGACGGTGAGGACACCGCCGCGATGGACGAGACGCTCCTCGCCTCCGTCCGGAACCGGAAGATCGGGTTTATCTTCCAGTTCCACTACCTCATGCCGGAGTTCACGGCGGAGGAGAACGTGATGATGCCGGTCCTGAAGCGCGGGAGCCCCGTGCGGGAGGCGCGTGAGCGCGCCCGCGGCCTGCTGGACGAGCTGGGGCTGGGCGACAAACTGCACCGCGTCCCGTCGCGTCTCTCCGGCGGCGAGCAGCAGCGGGTCGCCATCGCCCGCGCGCTCGCGAATGAGCCCCTGGTCGTGCTGGGGGACGAGCCGACCGGGAACCTCGACACGAAGAATGCGGACCGGGTCTTCGCCGTCTTCGAGCGGCTGGCGAAGGAGAAGCGGCAGACCATCGTGGTGGTCACGCACGATCCCCACATGGCCGCGCGCACCGCGAGGGTCGTCCGGATCGTGGACGGGAGGATCGTGGACGACGGGCCCACGCGCGAGGTCCTGGAGAGGATGGGCTGAGGGCGACTCCCCGCGCGTCAGGTCCCGGACGGCTCCTTCGGCTCGGCCGGAAACGTGACCGTGAACCGCGACCCCTTGCCCACCGTGCTCGTCACGGACGCACCCCCGCCGTGCAGCTCTGCGATCCCGCGGACGATCGCCAGGCCG
Source organism: Candidatus Brocadiia bacterium (assembly GCA_013360825.1). GTDB lineage: Bacteria > Planctomycetota > MHYJ01 > WSZJ01 > WSZJ01 > WSZJ01. The sequence continues at coordinate 16,624 of JABWAY010000028.1, forward strand.
AGCCCGACGCCGCCGCCCAGAGAAGTCCGGCTGGTATCCGCGCGGTAAAACCGCTCGAAGATCCTCGGAAGATGTTCCGCCGCGATGCCCGGCCCGGTGTCCCCCACCTCCACCTCCACACGCCCCTCGCGTGCGCGGGCCTGGACCGAGACGGATCCTCCGCGCGGGGTGTGGGCCAGCGCGTTCTGGACGAGGTTTCCGACCGCCCGCTGGAACAGCGTCCGGTCCAGCCTGGCCTCCAGCCCGGCGGGGCACTCCAGGCTGAGCCGGATCCCCTTCTCCTCCGCCTGCAGCGCGAGGTAATCCCGGACCCCTTCCAGCTCCCCCGCCACATCCAGTTTCTCCAGGGTGGGCCGGACCCGGTCCGCCTCGGCGCGGGCGAGGAACAGGAGGGAATCGACGATGCGCGTCAGCCTCGCGGTTTCCTCGAGGCAGGACCCGAGGACCTCCTGGTACTCCTCGGTCGTGCGCGTGCGGGAGAGCGCGACCTCCGCCGTGCCGCGGAGATTGGTGAGCGGGGTGCGGAGTTCGTGGGCGATGTCGGCGGAGAAGCGCGAGATCTGGTTGAACGCCTGTTCGAGGCGGTCGAGCATCGCGTTGAACGACGCGCCGAGGTGGACGAGCTCGGCGGGAAACCGGTCGAGCCGGATCCGCTCGCCGAGGTGGGTCGAGCGGATCCGCGCCGCGGTGGCGGCGATCGCACGGACCGGAGCGATCCCGAGCCGCGCGATCACCCAGGCGGCGAGAATCGTGACGGGGAGGGCGGTAAAGAGGACGAGCGCGGCGCGGGAGCGGAAATCCATCAGCACGTCCTCGTCGCGGTCGCGGTCCAGCACCGCGTGGATCGTCCAGGTTCTCCGGTCGGCGGACAGGACGTCACAGACGACCCGGAACGGCCGCCCGTCGATGGACGTCAGGTCCGTCGTCCCCGGCACCGACGGCAGATTCGCCGAGTGCAGCCGCTCCCCGAGCCCGGGGGTCGACCAGACGTCGTACCCGGCCTGGTCGCTGATCCGCAGGTAGACCGGCTCCGACCTGCTGACGAACGCCTCGCGCTCCACCCGCTCCTGGATCGCAATCGCGCTGAACGGCTGCCGCTCGAGCAGGAGCCGGATCTCGCGCACCCGATCCAGCAGGAAGTCGTCGTCGTCGCGCTCGAGCGCATCCGTCAGGATCCACTGGTACGCGACGCTCGCCATGAGCAGGATCGCGAACGCGATGTTCGCGTACCAGACCGCGAGCCGCCAGGCGAGCGAACTCGTCCGTCGGGGAACGAGGGCCCCGGGGTCGTCCTTCCGCGCGTCTCCGCCCACCCGGTCAGCCCCCCAGCGCGTAGCCCATGCCGCGCACCGTCCGGATCAGCTTCCGGTCATACGGGTCGTCCACCTTCGCCCGCAGATGCCGCACATGCACGTCGATCACGTTGGAGACGCCGTCGTACTCCACCTTCCAGATCTTCTCGGAAATCTGCGACCGCGTCACCACCTGGCCGGAATGCCGGGCGAGAAGCGCCAGCAGCGCGAACTCGCGAGACGTGAGCTCGAGATCCTTCCCGCCGCGCCGCGCCTTCCCCGTGGCCTCGTCGACCTCCAGGTCGTCGATCTGGATCGCCCCCGCCCGCGCCGCCGGCCCGCGCCGGAGCAGCGTCTTCACACGGGCCATCAGCTCCGCGAAGGAATACGGCTTCACGAGATAGTCGTCCGCGCCCAGCTCCAGTCCCTTCACACGGTCCGGCACCTCGTCCCGCGCCGTCAGGACCAGGATCGGCACATCCTTCCCGGCCTTCCGCAGATGCTCGATCACCCCGAACCCGTCCAGCTTCGGGAGCATCACGTCCAGGATCAGGAGGTCGTACGCGGCGGCGCGCGCCAGGGTCAGCCCCTCCTCGCCGTCCCCCGCCACGTCGACCTCGAATCCCGCCTCCGTCAGTCCTTTCTGAAGCGCGGCGGCGGCCTTCGGTTCGTCCTCGACCACGAGCAGTTTCATCGCGATCCTCCGGGAAATCTCATGGGGTTTCGCAGCGCCCGCCCAGATGGCGCGCGAGGAACCGTTCGGCCTCCGCGTAGAAGCGGAGCCTGTTCGCGGGGCGGACGAACCCGTGCCCCTCGTCGGGGAATTCGATGTAGGCGACGTCGTGTCCCCGCGTGCGGAGAGCCTCGACGATCTGGAGACTCTCGGCCTTCTTCACGCGCGGGTCGTTCGCCCCCTGGGCGACGAGCAGGGGGACGCGGATGCGGTCGGCATGAAAGAGCGGGGATCGCTCGCGCAGAAGCCGCTCGTCCGCCTCGGGATGGCCGATCCGTTCGTACATGAGCGCGCGGGCGCTTTCCCAGTAGGCCGGAATGGAGCTGAGGAAGCTGAAGAGATTCGACGGGCCGCAGAGGGCGACGCCGCAGGCGTACAGCTCCGGATGGCGGACGAGTCCGGCCAGCGTCGCGTACCCCCCGTAGGAGCCGCCCATGATCGCGATTTTCGCGGGATCAGCGATCCCCTCGCGGACCAGCCAGAGCGCCGCATCCGCGACGTCGTCCTGCATCGCCGCCCCCCACTGCTTGAACGACGCGCGCACGAACGTCTTGCCGTACCCGGTCGAGCCGCGGTAGTTGACCTGCAGGACCGCGTACCCGCGGTTTGCCAGCCACTGCACCTCCGCCCGGTAACCCCACGAATCCCGGACCCAGGGGCCGCCGTGGACCAGGACGACGGCGGGAAGCGGGCGCGGGGCGTCCACCGGCAGCGTCAGGTATCCGTGCAGCGCCAGCCCATCGCGCGCCGGAAAGGTCACGGGCGACATGCCGGCGAGCGGGAGGGAGTCCAGCGCGGGACGTGCGGAGAACAGCGGCGTCAGCTTCTGCGGCCCGCGCTCCCACAGGGCATACGCGTCCGACCCGCGGTCCTGGGACCACCCGACGACCCAGACCGCGTCGTCGCGGGACTCGCTCAGGACCGACAGGTCCCCGGGACGGGCGCGCCGGAGGGTATCGATGTCACGGGCGATGTCGGGGTCGAGCACCTGCCACGACCGCCGTTCGCGCTCGAACCCCGCGGCGCGCACCCGCCGGGTCTGCACGTGAAACAGGACCTCCGCCAGGTCGCATCCCGGCTCCTCCGCCAGGACCCGCTCCTTCCCCGTCGCCGTGTCGATCGCCCGCAGCTGCCCGCAGTCGCTTCCCATGCTGCTCGACAGGAACAGCGTCACGCCGTCCGCGGCAAAGCCGATCGGCCAGGTCCCCGAGGCCTCGTCCGGCCCGAACCGGAGAAGGTCGGCCCACTCCGTGGCGCCGGGGGCGAGATGCGTCATCTTCGAGCCGCCGTCGGGAGTGGGAACGACCGCGATGCGCGGCCGGAGCTGGGCGTCCGGCAGGAGCCGGCTGGCGCCGAAGTCGTTGGCGAGCACGAGACGCCGCTCGCCCGTGCGCAGGTTCAGCGAATGAAGGTCGAAGGCGCGCCGGTCACGCTCGTTGAACGCGATCAGGATCGTGTCCGAGACGTCCAGCGGCGCCCAGAGCCCGCCGACCCGCGCCCCCGCGACCGGAGTCAGGTCCCGCGGCTCCCCTCCCTCCACCGGCACCACGCGCACGTGGAAATTTTCGTCCCCGTCCGTGTCCTGGAACACGACCACCTGCGTCCCGTCGGGCGACCAGCCGGCCAGCTGGATCCCCCGGTGCCGGTCGCCCGTCAGCGGCCTCTCCGCCCCGTCCGCCTCCCGGATCCAGACGTTCAGCACCCCGTCCCGCGGCGCGAGATAGAGCAGCCTCCTCCCGTCCGGTGAAATCCGCGGCGCCACCCTCTCCGGATTCCCGAAGAACGTCTCGCGCGGGATGAGGGGAAGCGTCATTTCCCGGGCGTTCCGACCGGTTTCGGGGTCTTTCCAGGGGAACCTTTGCGCGGCTGGTTCTTCTGCCACCACGCCTTCCACTCCTCGTACTCCGTCTCCGTGCGACCGGTCGTCTCCTGCAGCACGCGGAGCGCCCGCTCCTTCATCGGCCCGGCCTGGGGCGTCTTCTCCCAGCCGTCCGGGGGGGGCTGCAGGAAGTTGACGAGCACCTCCGGCGCCATCGCATCGCCCGCGCGGAACGCCTGGATGGCGGCGAAGAGCTTGACGCCGGGGTCATTGTCCTTGCGCCAGACCTGAGTCAGGTTCCCGGCCGCCTGCAGCACGGGCGGGGTCGTCTCCGGCGTCCGCCCCTTGTCGCCGACCAGCACCCCGCCGCCGTCGGTGAACCCGGGAAGTTTCAGAGCCGCCAGGAGCTCGCGGCAGTTCCCGAACGGCAGGGCGTACTGCTGCAGCGCATTGAAATTCCCGCGGGGATCCCAGTACTTCTTGAGCGTCTGGCGTTCGACGGCGGACCAGAAGTGGACGTTCATCATGGACTGCTTGGCCTCGAGGTCCTTTTCCCCCACGACGTCCTTCATCGCCGTGACGACCTCGGGGCTCCTGTATCCGTGAAACGCGAGGGCCTCGGCCAGCCGTGCGACCTTCCGGCGCTTCAGCCCTCTCGCACCCGGAAACGCCCGTGCGATCGGGGTCAGGGCTTCGCGCCCGAGCCAGGCGGCGTGCGCCGTGAGGACGGCGTAGTCGGGATCCGGGAGAAGGAGTTTGGTCTCGAACGACTCGAGGACGACGTCCTTCTCGGACTTGGGCGCGGCCGGCTCCGAACAGCCGACGGCGACGGCGAGCAGGATCAGCGAAAGTCCCCGGGGTCTCATGATGGCGGCCATGGTACACGGGGAGTGAAGGAAGGGCGAAAGGGACCGCATGGCGGCGGGATCCCCGGTCACCGCCGGGCGCGCTTCTTGGCTTCCCGCAGCCGGTCGAGGTATCCGCCGGAGTCGGCGGGCGGGGGAGGCGGGAGGGGCGGCGGCCGAGGAGGCCGCGTCGAAGCCCGGCAA
>JABWAY010000331.1 GCA_013360825.1 Candidatus Brocadiia bacterium
CGGGACCGGCAGCCCCGCCCCCGCCAGATGCGTCAGCCCCCGCCACTCCGCCGCCGCCTGGTCGGCCCGCGCCTTGAACCACTTGCAGAACAACCCCTCCCGCACCGCCAGCGCCCGCACACGGTTCTCCCGAAGCGGAAGCTTCGGGGGAAACCAGTCGTCCTCGCGGCCGATGAACGCCGCCGCCCGCGCCCCGGCGCCGGGCGCCACCGTCCAGTTCCAGCGCTCACCCACGGGATTTCTCCCGCGCAATGTCGGCGTAGACGGTCAGGACCTGCTCGATGTTGGCGTCGATGCTGAAGCGTTCGGCGGCGAGGCGCGCGGCGGCGCCGATCGCTTCACGACGGGCCGGGTCGTCCACGAGGGACCGGATCGCGGCGGAGAGCTCCGCGGCGTCGCGCGGATCCTCGACGATCAGTCCGTCCGTCCCGTGGACCACCGCCTCGCTCGACCCCGCCTGCCGCGACACGATGACGGGGAGCCCCGTCGCCATCCCCTCGAGCGTCACCGTGCCGAACGCGTCGTAGAGGGTCGGGAACAGCACGAGGTCGGCGTCGCCGTACTGCCGCGGCATGTCCCCCTGCGGCCCTGCGAATTCCACCCGGTCGCCGATCCCGAGGCGCGCCGCCCGCGCGGCATACCGCCGCGCCGACCCCTTGCCGACCACCCGGAACCGCCAGTCGCCGCGGACCAGCGCCAGCGCGTCGATCGCCTGCTCCAGCCCCTTGCGCTCGAACCCGCTTCCCACGAACAGGATCCGGACGGGGCCGGTCCCCGGCGTCCGGTGACGGGGGTGGAACTTCCCGACGTCGGTCCCGTTGTGGATGACGCGGCACTCCGCGAGCGGGATCCCGTGGATGCGGTGGACTTCCTCGGCGACCCGCCGGGAGATGCAGACCAGGCGGCGCCAGCACCGGCGGCGGAAGACCTCGTGCTCGAGCCGGATCTGGGCGCGGTCCTTGGGATGAAACAGCAGCCAGAGCGGGCCAGGGGGCCGGCCCCGGGTCCGGCGGAGGTACTCCTCGTGACAGCCGCCGCCGACGCGGAGGAGATCCTGGGCGAAGGTCCGGCCGAACCCGTGGACGACGTCGTAGTCGGCGACCGGGACGAGGCGGGCGGTGTCGCGGGCGAAGGCCGTGTGCCGGGTGTGGCCGGAGGCGGTGCCGGGGACTTCGTGAAAGGTCACGCCGGGGCAGCCCCCGTCGCGTCGCCGGCACCAGACATGGACCTCGTGCCCGCGGGCGACAAGCCCGCGCGCGAGGTCGAAGACGTACCTCTCGACCCCGCCGAGCGTTTCGCTCCACGTGTAGACGACCAGGGCGATCTTCAGCGCGTGGTCCTTTCCCGGAGTTTCACCAGCCGCGAGAACACGTTGAACGCGCTCGCCACCGCGATGGCGAACCCCGCGAGGCCGTCGAGAAATCCCCGCTTGAGGATCCAGACCTCGACGAATTTCCAGGGGGGCTTGACGAGCAGCGCGAGCAGGGAGAACGACTTCCCCTCGGCGGCGAGTTTCGCGGAGGCGGTGTCGGAGAAGGCGTTGATCGTCCGGATCTGGTGGGCGAAGTCGCGGTAGCTGAAGTGGAGCAGGTCGCTGCGGAGGCGTCCGGCGGCGGTGATCGGGACGAAGCGGTCGTGGGGGTCCGTCCCCGCGAACCGGCCGCGGGACTTCCGGAAGAGCCGGAGCTTCAGGTCGGGGTACCAGCCGCAATGGAGGATCCAGCGGCCGAAGTGCCAGGTGCGGCGGGGGATTGCGTAGGCGTCGTGTTCGGGGCGTTCGAGAACTTTCAGGATTTCATCGCGCAGCTCCGGGGTGACGCGCTCGTCCGCGTCGATGGTCAGCACCCAGTCGGTGGCGCAGTGTTCGAGCCCGGCCTGGCGCTGCGCGTTGATCCCGTCCCAGGTCCGCCGGACGACCGTCGCGCCCAGTTCCTGTGCGATTTCGCAGGTCCGGTCGGTCGAGTGGGAATCGACGACCAGCCGGTGGTCGGCCCAGGCGACCGACTCCAGGCACTCCCGGATGTGCCGTTCCTCGTTGAGCGTGATGACGAACACGGTGATCGGCGCCCGGGCGGCCTGCGCGGCGTCCACGGGGCGCGGGTCCGCCGCGGGGGCCGCGCTCACTCGATCCACTCCGCGCAGGCCGTCCAGACCTGCTCGACACCGAGGTCGCGCATGCACGGGTGGTCGATCGGGCATTCGCGCAGCAGGCACGGCGCGCATTCGACTTCGTGGCGGACCAGGGTGAACCGGTCCCCGAAGGGCCGCGTCGTCCGCGGATCGGTCGGGCCGAAGACGGCGACGACCGGCGTGCCGACCGCGGCCGCGACATGCATCGGGCCGGTGTCGTTCGTCACGAAGACGCGGAAGCGGGCGAGCAGGGCGGCGAGGCGGGGAAGGGTGGTTTTCCCGGAGAAGTCGCGCGCCGCGTCGCCGATGCCGCGCGCGACGGTCTTTCCGAGGTCCGCCTCCGCGGGGCCGCCGACGACGGCGACGCGGTATCCCCGCGCGGCCAGTCTCCGGCCGATCTCCTCGAACCGCTCCGGGTACCACTGCTTCGCCTTTCCGTACGTCGCGCCGGGGTTCACCCCGGCCCAGAGGTCTTCCCCCGTCTCGCGCCGCGCCCAGTCCACCGCCTCCGCCGGCGGGGAGATCTCCGGCGCCGTCGCCGCGGGGACCTCGCCGAACGGGCGGAGCAGTTCCAGGTAGTAGGCGACGCGGTGTCCCGTGAGCAGCCGCCCGTCGCGCGCCACCACGTCGGTGAGCACCGGTTTCCGCGCATCCCCGGCGTACCCGATCCGGCGGGGGATCCTGGACGCGAACGGCGCGAGCGAGGCGCGCAGCGACCGCGGGAAGATGAAGGCCGCGTCGAACGCCTGGCGGCGGAGCCGGCCGACGAGCTTGAGGAACGGCACGAACCCGCCGCCGTACGCGAGCGTCTCGTTCACCGCCGGCTCGCAGGCGTACAGGTCGGCCAGGCTCCCTCGGGTCAGGACCGTCACGTGCGCGGACGGCCAGCGGGCGCGGATGGCGCGGATCGCGGGCAGCGTCATCACCGCGTCGCCGAGCCAGTTCACCCCCTTCACGAGAATCCGCTTCATCAGCCCCGCCCCGTGATCGCCCACCAGAGCCGGTGGCGGAGCATCCGGCGTCGGGCGGCGGCGACGATGCGCCGGATGGCGGCGCGGTCTCGTCCCGCGTAGACCGCGAGGAACCGGCCGAGGGAGAACGCGGAGTGGGGGAGGCGCTGCTTGACGAGCGACCGGTAGAGGCGGGCGAGGTTGTCGAGGCGCGCGGATTCCGGAAGGGGGCGGAGCACGCGGGAGCCGGCGAGGTCGATGATCCTCACGTCGCCCGCGCGGGTGACGAGGATGTTCTGGAGGTTCAGGTCGGCGTGGCGCAGTCCGGCGTCGTGCATGCGGCGCACGGCGCGTGCGACGGCGGCGACCGGGGCGCGGGGGAGGAGGTCCCGGAGCGGGGTGGCGTCCTCGATCTTCCGGGTGACGACGTCGAGCCGCCAGGCGAGCCCGTGTTTTTCGGCGCGGACCCCCACGACTTCCGCGACGCCGACCCCGTCCCGCAGGAGGCGTTCGCTGACGGTCATTTCCTCCATGGCGCGTCGCGGCGAGAGGTGGCGGTCGCCGAGCCAGGCTCCCAGTGCGCCGCCGCGGCGGCAGCGCCGGAGGATCAGTCCACCCGGCAGTTCCCGGATTCCGCCGCGTCCGCCTTCCAGGCCGCGCGAAGCGGCGACGAGGTCGGGCCAGGCGAGGGCGAGGAGGGACCGGAGGGCATCGTGGCCCGGGGCGACGGTGATGTGGAGGGTGTCGGCTCGGCTCATCGTTGGGGCACCTTAAGCCCTGAATTATAGACCACTTGCGGCAATCCCGCAAGGCGGCGCCCTTGACTCCCCCCCGGGCAACCCTTACCCTAACTCAAGCCGTGACACCCGACGATAACCCCAAGCCTCCCGCGAAAAAGCGCGACCCGGTGCCGCGAACGCCGACGCCGCCGGCGATGCACAACCCGCTCAACCCGCCCGTCATCCCCTCCCCGCTGGACTCCTCCACCCGGGCGTTCCCGACCCCCACGCCGCCGGCGATGCCGAAGCCGGGCGTGCGCAACTCGACGATGATGCCGATCATGCCCATGCTGATGAGCAGCGAACTCACGATCGGATGGGTCAGGAAGCGCACCAACAGCTCGGCCCAGTGCGGCGCGGCCGGGCGCACTTGCGCAGCCGCCAGACCCAGTTGCTCCAGCACGGCCTCGATCGTGTCGGCGCGGAAGTCGGCAATCTTGTGCTGCAGGGCTTCGTCGGTGCTCAGCGTCAGCAGCTTGCCCTTCTCGACGATGCCGGGCACTTCGACATCGGCGTCGACCATCGCCTCGGCCAGCAGCGCGGGCCGCTTGCGGGCCTCGGCGGTAGCGCGGAACTCCT
>JABWAY010000029.1 GCA_013360825.1 Candidatus Brocadiia bacterium
CGGCGGCGGGGGTCTCCGCGGGGCGGTCCCCTCCCCCCGCCGCAGGCGGCGCATCCCCGGAACCCTGAGACGCCCCCGCGGGGGCCGGAACGGAGTCCGGCGACGCGGTGGGATCGGGACCGGCCGGCAGCGAATCGCTCATCGGGGCGGGGATTCTACGGGACCGGAGGGCAGGGGCGCGAATGAGAAGTTCCGGCCCGGCCGGAAACGCGGACTCCGCCCCCCCCCGCCTCCCCCTTCCCCGTTTCCCCCCTTCACGCCCCGCCGATCTCCGGTATCCTCCCCGGATGAGCGAGACACCCCGCATCGACATTGCCGACCTGACCGGGACGGAGGCCATCGAGCAGGTCTTCCTCCTCTCGAACATCGAGGTCCGCCAGAAGAAGAACGGCGAGCCGTTCCTGAACCTGGAGCTCGCCGACCGCTCCGGGCGGATGCAGGCGAAGGTCTGGGACAACGCGGACGCGGTCCAGCAGCGGATCCGGACCGGGGACTACGTGCGGGTGCGGGGGCAGGTGAAGATCTACAACAAGCGGCTGGACATGACCGTGCAGACGATCCTGGCGGTGGACGACAAGCTGGTGGACAAGTCGGCGTTCGTCCCCCGGACGCGCAAGGACATCGGGGAGATGGCGCGGGCCTACCGGGAGATCGTGAACGGGATCCGCAACGAGTGGCTGAAGACGGTGCTGCGGACGTTCGTGGAGGACGAGGAGTGGTTCGCGAAGTTCTGCGAGTCCCCCGCCGCGGTGCGGCTGCATCACGCGTGCATCGGCGGCCTGCTCGAGCACGTCCTGACGCTCTCCCGGGTCGCCCTCGCCATCGCCCCCCTCTACCCGATGCTGGACCGGGACCTCCTCCTCACGGGGATCTTCCTGCACGACGTGGGGAAGGTCCGGGAACTCTCCTCCGACCGCGCCTTCGCCTACACCGATGAGGGGCGCCTCATGGGGCACATCACGATCGGGGCGCAGATGCTGGAAGAGGTCGTGCGCGGGATCCAGGGGTTTCCGGAGGAGCTCCGGCTGCGCCTGCAGCACATGATCCTCTCGCACCACGGGGAATTCGAGTACGGGTCCCCGGTGCTCCCCGCCACGATGGAGGCGGTCGCCCTGCATCACATCGACAACATCGACGCGAAGATTTACGCCTTCGACCAGGCGCTGCGGGAGAGCACGACCGGCGACGAGCGCTGGACGGAGTACAACAAGATGTTCGACCGCTACCTGTTCAAGGGAACGGGCGGAACCGCGCCGGCCCCGTAACCTCCAACGCCCGCTCCCGCCCGCCGTACCATCTTGACACCCCCGAGGATTCCCCCCATGCGCATCGCTGCCGTGCTCGCCGCCTTCGCCTTCGCCCTCCCCGCCGCCGCCCAGGACGAAAACGGCGCCCTGAAGGCGTACGACCGCGCCGTCCGCAACATGAACGAGTCCGCGGGGTACCACCTGGAATCGAAAATCGGGTTCGAGATGGGCGGCGCCCCCATGGAGGGCGGGTCGGTCGAGGGGGTCATCGTCAATCCGGGCTTCGGTCACTTCAAGGTGACCATCGCCGGCAACACCATCGAGCTGTTCAAGGAAAAGGACGCGGTCGCGATCCACAACCCGCAGTCGGGGAAATGGGAAGCGCAGTCGACCAACCAGACGCTGGATTTCTTCGTGAAGATCTTCAACCTCGGCGAGCTCCTGGAGCAGCTCCAGGGGGACGCGCAGAAGGCGGAGTTCGGCGAGACCGAGGAGATCGGGAAGCGGGAGTGCCGGACGGTGGAGTTCGGCGTGGCGCAGGCGACGCTGAAGACGCTGATGGAGGGGAAGGCCCAGGCGGGACTCGGCGTGACGCCCGAGAACACGACCATGACCGTGAAGGCCTGGCTGGACAAGAAGGAGAAGCTGCCGCGTCAGATCCGGATCGTGATCGACGTCGAGCTGAGGGGGCTTCCCGGGGCGCCGGACGGCGAGGAGTGGGAGGACTGGGAGGAGGAGGACGGCGGGAAGAAGAAAGAGGAGGGCGAGGGGAAGAAGGAGGAGGACGAGGAGGATGAAATCCCGCCGATGAAGGTCGCGATCACGGTCACCGCCCAGATCCGCAATTACGGGGAGGACCTGAAGGTGAATGTTCCTCCGGCGGCCCGGAAGGTGCTGGACGCGCAGAAGACAACCGAGACCGAGCCCGGGGAGGAGAAAGAGGAGTAGGACGGTCCCGGAACCGCGAGGATGCGTGGAGATCCGGGCCCGGAATGCCGACAATGGACAGGGGGAACAGAGTCGGCCGCACGCAGGAATTCCAGGGCCCGCAGGACCCCGCGGCCCCCGGATCCGGTAGGATGGGGCCCACCGCCGGTCCGCCCGACCTGCCCGGACGCCCCCGCCTCACTCCCTTCGGACCACCACTCCCATGCGCCGACCGATCTCGACCCTGACCCCGCCGCTTCTCCTCCTGGCCCTCGCCGGCCCCGCGGCGGCCGACGACACCGCGGAGGTCCTCGACCGGGTCGGGAAGGCGGTGGAGTCCCTGGGGGCGCGCGACGGTTACGGTGTCGACGCCGACTGGACGCTGGAGGGGGAGAAGCTGAAGGAGCCGGTCAAGGGGAAGGTCCGCTCCGTGATCCGCCACAAGGACGCGTTCGTGATGCTGCGGGGGACGTTCGAGGACGGGCGCGACGCGACGGTCTACCAGAAGGGGGAAGTGATCGCCGCGCAGGACGCGGAGACGCAGAGCTGGGGGCCGGTCAGCGGGGACGCCCGGGCGAAGTTCGTCCTCCAGATGTTCAACATGCGGTCCTTTCTCGAGCGGTCGCGCGCCATGGGCGTCCGCGGCCGGTTCGAGCGGGCGGAGGACGAAGGCTTTCTGCGCCTCGTCTGGGAGGCCGACGCCGCGAAGCTCAAGGACCTCCTCACGGAGGCGGAGGCCGGAAAGGCGCTCGTCAACGGCGTGCTCGAGAACGCCACCATGCGCGTCGCGCTGGAAGTCCGGCGCGGGACCAACGAGCCGCGCAGGCTCGAAGTCGTGATCCACGCCGACTCGACGCGCCCGCCGGTCCGCGAGGGTTCGGAGGCCCCGCCGGACGAGTGGGGAACGGAGCCGCGCCGGGACGACGAGCCCTGGGGGGACGAGGAGACGCCGAAGGAGCCGGAGAAAAAGGAACCCGCGGCGCCGCGGGAACCGGTGAAGGAACGGATCACCGTGACCATCCGTGCGACCCCGGACCTGAAGGCGAGCCTCGATGTGCCGGTGCCGGACGAGGCGCGCAAGGTCCTCGGGAACTGAGGGCCGCCGGACCCCCTACTTCTTCTTCGACGCGCCTTCCCCGAACATCTTCTTCTTCGCATCCCAGGCAAGCTTCCCCGACGCCGCCTTCCACCACCCCTCGTACGCCTTTTTCGCCGCCGCGCAGTTTTCCGCGCTCTCATGGTCGGCCGTGATTCCCGCGCCGGTGGTGCTCTGGAGCGCGACCGCGGCGCGCTTCCGGAACTCATGCTTCTCGTGCGCCAGGACATCGATCAGCTTCGGCAGCGCCTCGGCCTGCCCGAGGAGGGCGAGGGCGAACCAGGCGGCGACGCGGACGGCCTCGACCTCGTCCTCCACGAACGCTTTCACGCCGGCGACGGCCTCGGGCCCGCCATAGACCCCCATGTTCGCCACGCCGGAGGCGCGGCGCCCGGGATCGCGCTGGCGGGACTCGGCGACGGCCTGGTCGAAACCGACGGGCGTTCCGGGCTTGCGCTGCAGCATGGATCGGGCTCCTTTAGGGGGGCCGGGTCCCGGAGTGGAGGGTGACGCCCCCGAAGGCGAAGCTGCGCCAGGAGACATCGGCGAAGCCTGAACCGCGCATCAGGCCGGCGAACTCCTCCGCCGGGGCGAAGGCCTCTGCGGACTTGGGGAGGTAGTTGTAAGCGTCGGCGGCGTTCCGGGCAAGCAATCGTCCGAGCCAGGGGACGACGCCGCGGAAGTAGAGGCGGAAACCGAGGCGGCCGAACCACCCGGCGGGGCGTGCGGACTCGAGGACGTGGAGGCGTCCCGCGGGTGCGAGGATGCGGAGGAGTTCCCGGAGGGCGGCGGAGACATCGGCGACGTTCCGGATCCCCCAGCCGACGGTGGCGGACCGGAAGGCGGCGTCCGCGAACGGGAGCCGCAGCGTGTCGGCCCGGGCGAGGCGGATCCGCGGGTCCCCCGCCGTCTTTGCGCGGCCGACGGTCAGCATCCCCTGGGAAAAGTCGGTGCCGACGACCGTCGCCCCCGGGACTTCCCTCCGGATCGAGAGCGCGAGATCCGCCGTCCCCGTGCACGCATCGAGCGCCCTCCCTCCCCCGGCCAGGTCCCGCGCCACCTCGCGCGCCGCCGCCCGCCGCCACGCCCCGTGCCGCCCGAACGTCATCACCCCGTTCATGCGGTCGTACGACGGGCCGATCCGGTCGAACATCCCGGCAATCTTCTCCGGCGCCTTCGAGAGAGGGTCGCTCACGGCTGCCCCCCCGCCCACCGCTCCGTCCTCCGGTGCCGCCCCAGCCCGACCGTGTCGAACTCGTCCTTCCCCTCCTCCGCAACCACGCCGAGGAGGCGAAGCGCCAGGTTGATCGCATCGATCGAATCCGAGGAGAGCAGAATCTCCCCGCGCTCCTCCACCAGCGACCACTGCGCCCCCTGCCCGCCCCAGAACTCCGCGCCGACGTACGCCAGCCGCCCCGCGCTCGAGACCTCCCGCAGCCAGTGCCCCATCGCCCCGGTGCCGGCCTCAGGAAACCGCCGGTCAATCCCCTCCCGCACGCGATCCACGAGCGGCAGGAGCGAAAGCCCGCCCTCCAGCGCGACCGCAGAACCGCCTCCACACGCCGCCGCCGCGCGCTCCACCGCCACCCCGCCGCCGATCACCGCTTCCAGCGAATAGCTCACGCGCCTATTCTACGCGCGTGCCCGAATCCCCCGCCACCCAGGCCCCGACGCCGCCGTCCTCACCGGAGAAGCGCCGCATGAATCCGCAGCAGCTGCTGTCGTACGCCATCCTCCTCGTCGCCGTCGCCGCGCTCGCCGCGGTCACCTGGCGATCCCGCGGAAGCTCGGGACTCACCGAGGCGGGGAAAGCCGGGGGCGGATTGTTCCTCTCGGTTCTCCCGAACCTCATCCTCGGATTCACCCTCGCCGGCCTCCTGCAGGTCGTGCTCCCCCGCGACGCGATCGCCCGCTGGATGGGGGACGGGTCCGGCTGGCGCGGCCTCGCATTCGGCTCCGTCGCAGGCATGCTCACCCCCGGCGGCCCGTTCACGCACTTCCCCATCCTCGCCGGCTTCCTCCGGGCCGGCGCCGGGGTCGGTCCCGTCGCGGCCTACATCGCCGGCTGGGCGCTCCTCGGCCTCAACCGGATCGTCGTCTGGGAGATTCCCATCCTCGGCTGGCGCTTCGTCCTCGCCCGCTTCGTCGCCTGCCTCCTCATCCCCCCGACCTGCGGGTGGCTCACAGGACACCTCTACCGCTTCGCGAACTTCCTCGCCAGCAGGTCCCAGGTCTGAAGAAGCGTCAGCGGCAGCACCTTCGTGTCGCCCAGAATCGGCATGAAGTTGGTATCCCCGTTCCACCGGGGAACCAGGTGCAGGTGAATGTGCCCCGGCAGCCCCGCCCCCGCCGCGCGCCCCAGGTTGATTCCCAGGTTGTACCCCTGCGGCTGCATCTCCCCGTCCAGCACCCCGCGCGCCCGGTCCGCCAGCCGCCAGATCTCCGTCACCTCCGCGTCCTTCAGATCCTCCATCCCCGCCACGTGCCGGTACGGCGCCACCAGCAGATGCCCGTTGTTGTAAGGAAACCGGTTCAGGATCACGAACGCCTTCCGCCCGCGATGCAGGATCAGATTCTCACGGTCCTGCTTCAGCCGCGGCAGGTCGCAGAGAAAGCACGGCCCCGGATCCTTCGAGGCCGACGCCTTGATGTACTCCATGCGCCAGGGGGCCCACAGCCGCGCCAGCCCCGGCGGCATCCGGTGCTTCATCCGGCGCCCCCCGAAAAAAAAAGGAAGTGCAGCGAGGCACTTCCGGGAAGCGGGCGATGGGATTCGAACCCACGACGTCGACCTTGGGAAGGTCGCATTCTACCACTGAATTACGCCCGCGGAACGGCGTACAGCTTAGTGCGGCCCGGGGCGGAAAGCAAGGAGGGCGTGCCGCCTCAGACCGCCGTCAGCCGGTCCACCCCCATGTACGGCCGCAGCACCTCCGGAATCACGACGCTTCCGTCCGCCTGCTGAAAATTCTCGAGGATCCCCACGACGATGCGGGGAAGTGCGAGGCCGGAGCCGTTCAGGGTGTGGACGTACCGGAGCTTCCCGTCCGTGTCCCGGAACCGGATCCCCGCCCGCCGGGCCTGGAACTCGCCGAAGTTCGAGCAGCTGGACACCTCGATCCACCGGTCCACCCCCGCCGCGTGCACCTCGAGGTCGTACTGCTTCTGGTTGCTGAACCCCATCCCCGCCGTCGCGATCAGCACCCGCCGCCAGGGCAGCCCGAGCCGGTTCAGCAGCACCTCCGCGTTCGCCGTCAGCTTCTCGTGCTCCGCCTCGCTCTCCTCCGGCCGCGTCCACTTCACCATCTCCACCTTGTCGAACTGGTGCACCCGGATCATCCCGCGCGTGTCCTTCCCCGCCGCCCCCGCCTCGCGGCGGAAACAGAGGCTGAACGCGCAGTGGAGGAGCGGAAGCTTCTCGGCCGGCAGGATCTCGTCCCGGTAGATGTTCGTGACCGGGACCTCGGCCGTCGGAATGAGGTAGAGAGGGTCGTCCTTCAGCTTGTACATCTCCTCCTCGAACTTCGGCAGCTGCCCCGTCCCCACCATCGTGTCCCGCAACACCAGCACCGGCGGATAGACCTCGGTGTACCCGTGCTCCCGCGTGTGGACGTCGATGAACCACGCCACCAGCGCCCGCTGCAGCCGCGCCCCCAGCCCCGTAAACAGCACAAACCCGCTGCCGCTGATCTTCGCCGCCCTGTCGAAGTCCACCACCCCCAGCTTCGGCCCCAGATCCCAGTGCGCCTGCGGCTTGAACCCGAACGCCGGCTTCGCACCCCCCTCTTTCACCACACGGTTGTGCGTCTCCTCCGGCCCCACCGGCACGTCGTCCTGCGGAATGTTCGGCAGATCCAGCACCAGCCGGTCCCGCTCCCCCTCCAGCGCCTTCGCCTCGTCCTCCAGCGCCTTCCGCCGGTCCGAGAGTTCCTTCAGCCGCACCTTCAGCTTCTCCCCCTCCGCGCGGTTCTCCTTCATCAGCCGCCCCATGTCCCTGTTCGCGGCATTCGACTCCGCCTGCAGCTTCTGCGCCTCCGTCGTCGCGTGCCGCCACTTCTCGTCCGCCGCCAGCACCGCGTCCACGTCCGCCTTCGCCTTCTTCGCCGCAATCGCTCCGCGCACCCGGTCGGGATGCGAACGGATCAGCTGGATGTCGAGCATGGAACGTCTCCCTGGAAGTGAAGCGGAGAAGGCTACCGGACCCGCGGCGTGCGGGCAAGCCGCGCGGTTCCCGGCTATCATGGCGGCATGGGTGATCGGGACTACTTCCGGGATTCAGAACCGCCGCGCCGCCGCCTCGGGCTCGCGATCTGGATCATCATCGTGTGCGTCGGCATCCACGCGTTCCAGCTGCTCTGGCAGTACGTCATCTTCCGCTCCTCGCCCCACGCCCACGACCTCGACCGGTACTTCGCCCTCCACCCCCTCGACGTCGTCCACCGGTTCCGCATCTGGCAGGTCCTCACCTGCGTCTTCCTCAGCCACGACACCCTCCAGCTCCTCTTCGACATGCTCCCCATCTTCTTCTTCGGCCGGATGATCGAGGAGACGTTCGGGAAACGGCAGCTGGCGACCGTCTGCGTCGCGGGTTCGGTCCTCTCCTCTCTGGCCTTCGTCGTGATCGCCTGGATCTCCGGCTTCCCGGGCACGGCCTGGGCAGGCGCCACGGGCGCCGTCATGGCGATCCTCGTCGTGAGCGCGCTTCAGTGGCCGAACACCTCCGTCATCTTTTTCTTCATCCCGATGCCGCTGAAGTATCTCTGCCTCCTCCTGGTCGCGGTCTACGCCGCGCACGGGGTCCGCACCCTCGGGGTCGGCGCCGCCGCGCCTCTCGCAGGGGCGGCATTCGGGCTCGCCTACTGGAAGCTCAAGGACCGGGTCTCCGCGACCCTGGTGCGGTGGGACGAGCAGCACGCGCGCCGGGAGCGACGGAAGGACGAGGAGAAGCGGATCAACCAGGAGGGCCGGATCGACGGGATCCTGGAGAAGATCGCCCGGGAGGGGATCCAGTCGCTCACGGCCGAGGAACGGCGGCTGCTGGACGAAGCGAGCCGGAGAAAGCGGTCGCCGTGAGACCCTCGACGAAGGTGAAGATTGCGGCGATCGCGGGCTCGGCCGCGGTTCTTGCGGGGCTCACCGTCGGGCTCCCCCGGCTCTCCGCCTGGATGCGGCGGGGCGGGAACGGCCTGTCGGTCGCGGAGTCGGACTACTTCGAGGTTCACGCCGCCGACGCCGCCGGCGCCGCCGACCTGGGGCGCAAGGCCGACCGGTTCGTCCGGGAGATGGCCGGACAGTACGCGTCGCTGGGATTCGTCGTCCCGCAGGACCCCGTCCCGGTCTACCTGTTTCCCGCCCACGAGGACTTCGCCCGCCACGCCCGGTTCCGGACCGGGTCCGGCCTGGAGAACAACGGCGGGTACTTCAGCCCCGCGGAAATGGCGATCGCGCTGGTCGGGACCGATGAGACCGCACTCCGGCACGAACTGACCCACCTCCTGGCGCACGTCGCCTGGCCCGGCGCCGACCTGACCCCCTGGTTCAGCGAAGGACACGCGCAATGGCACGAGGCCGGGCCCCGGGGCGGGATTCCCGTCGTTGCCCTGGCCGCATGCCGCCACCTGTACGCCGACCGGCCCCTTCCCCCGATCGACCTCCTGGTCGAACTGGACCGCGGGGCATTCACGGCCGCCGGGAACAGCGACGCCTACGCGCTCGTCGCGATCCTCTACTCCTGGCTGGCCACCGAGCGCCCGGAAGCGCTCGCGCGGATCACGCGCCTCGAGCTGCAGCCCGGCACCCCCTCGGCGCAGCAGTTTTCCGCCGCGCTGAAGGAGGACCTGGAGGGCGCCCGGAACGACTGGGAGCGCTGGTTCCGGAACCTCGGCGGTTCCGCCGGGGGAGATCCGGGGCGCTGAGGCGCGTCCCGGGCAAAAGAAACCGGGCGTCTCCGGTTCCCCGGAAACGCCCGATTGAGTTCACACCGATGAGGACGTCCTACTTCTGCTTCCACTCGCTCCGGACTTCCCCGAACAGCCTCTTGTACCGGCTCTCCATCAGCTGCACCTTGAACGGCCCCGGATCGTTGCCTACGCTCCCGGCGTAGTCCTGCGGGGTGCCCCCTCAGCAGAGTGCCATCTTTCCCTTCTGCGCCTGCTGGTTGGTCTTGGTGTTGATCACCGTCACCACGGGAGTGAACGCCGGCGGGACGAAGTTGTAGTATTCCTCGCCGCCCTTGCCGTAGACGTGCACCGAGTCGACGGTGATGGAGACTGAAGAGCCGTTCAGGTCGAAGTCGAAGCCGATCGTGAGGTCCATCCCCCACGCGACCTGGGCGGTCTCACCGGCCTTGACCTCGATCGGGAGCATGGATCCCTTTTTCATCATCGCAGCCTGTCCGCCGCCGACGGCCCTGGTCTCGCCGCCGACGAATTCCCAGTTCCCGACCGGGACGACGACGGCCTTGTCTTTCCCGATCGCGAAATCGACGAACGTCTGACCGTTCTGGAAGACGGCCGAGGCCAGGAGGCCGAGCGACTTGTGGCCGCTGCGCGCGTCCAGCTTCCCGGTTTCCCCCGAGTACTCCCTGGTGTAGATCTTCTTGCCGTCGGCCGAGACCTTGACCTGGTAAAGCGTGCCGCCGATGCTTGCGATCTCGCTCAGCGGGGCCGCGTACCCGGTCAGGCCGACGCTGATCGCGTCCTTGCCGTTTTCGTCGTACCGGCCGTTGGAGTTGTCATCCAGGATGCCGACCTGGACCTTGTTGATGGTCGCGGTCCAGTACCCGCTGCGCTGCCAGGCCCACGAGGCGCCGCGTCCCTTGAGGAAGCGGACGGCGTAGGGGGCCGTGGTCCCGTCTTCGTAGGTCAGGGTGACGAGGCAGCTGGAGCCGTCGGTCTTGAGGCGCTCCTCGAACTTACCGTCGTGGTTGCCGTCGACCTCGATCGCGAATTCCTCCGCCTTCACCGCGACGCCGTCCTTGCCGTTGACGGGGAGAGGAAGGACCTGCTGGCCGTTCCGGTTCGCGACGGCGGCGGTCGTCCCCATGTAGGTCTTGATCGACCAGTCCTTGAGGACCGGGACGTAGGTCGCATCGTGCGCCTTCCAGCCCTGGGCTTCGAGCCCCGGCTCTGCGGCGTTCGGGTTCCCCGCCGGCGTCTTATTGGCCGGTTTATCGGGTTGGACCTGGGTTCCCCCTCCGGGCTCGGCGAGCACAAGGCCCGCGGAGACGAAGAGTGCCCAGGGTGTCAGGCCCCATTTCATGCTTAAACCTCCCTCTGAGAGTGAGCGGCTGGATTCGTGCGACGTGGGGACGGCTGAGTCCCGGATTCCGCGGCATCGGGCGTGGAAGTGCGAATCCCGACGTCGCAGCCTATATAAGGTAGCAAAGGGCGTACCCTGCTTGAGCGCGATCGGCGCAGTGTAACATCAATTGATACAATGACTTATGAATCAAAGACGGGAGAAGTCAGGATTCGTGCGTGTAAAGAAGCGCTTACAGAATCCCCCGATACGCCGCATAACTCTTTATAGGTCAAAGAATTAACTCGCTCTCTCAAAAATCGTAAGACCCCCCTTACAGCGCGCCCTCGTCCATCGCCCCACTCACCCGCAACACCATCTCCCCCAGCGCCCGCTCACTGTCGGCCGCCGCCATCATCTCGAAGTAGTCCTCCTGCGGCAACCCCACCGCGCCCCACGCCGCCTCGTCATACCGGAACTCCTCGCACGATCCGGCACACGCCACACCGCGCATCTTCGCGGCGTGATCCGCAAAATGCAGTGCCGCCGCCAGTTTCCCGGCCTCCCACGGCCGGTCCCCGTGATGGTTCGCGATCGCCTCCTCAAGCTCCTTCGGCAGCCCCCAGCCCCGCGCCATCCAGGCCCCGACCTCCGCGTGCGTCGTCGCGAACACCGAACCTTCGACCGCCGCAAACGACGCGCGCCGCTCCTCCGCCAGCCGCACGATCGCCGCATGCTGCTCCTGAAAATGCCCGAGGAAGACGAGCTTCCCCGCGTCGTGCACCAGCCCGAGCACGAACGCAGACTCCGGCTCCTTCACCTCCATCCGGAGCGCCATCCGCCTCATCAGCCCCGCCACCACCGCGCTGTGCATCCAGAACCTGGAAAATTCCTCCCGCCGGCGCCCCGACAGCGAACGGAACAGCCGGAGCATCGAGACGGAAAGCACGAGCGTCTTGATCCGGCCGAATCCGAGAAGCGCAATCGCGCGCGTCAGATCCGAGACCTTCTGCGGAAGCCCGTAGAACGCCGAGTTCACGAGTTTCAGGATCTGACTGGAGAGCGACGCGTCCCGGACGAGGACCTGGGTCACATCCGGCGCCGAACTCGCCGGATCCTCGAGCATGCTCAGCACGAACGTGGTGATCTCGGGAAGCGTCGGCAGGCTGTCCACGCGGCGCTGGACATCGGCAAGCGTCATTCTGTCCTGTGGTCTATTCATAAAGGGCAAGAGTACCAGATTCCCCGGGGGTCCGGATGCAACCGGCGGACTCCCGGCACGGCAAAAAAAAACGGGGCGCCGAAGCGCCCCGTTCCCTGTGTGCCGAGAACCTGCGACTACATTTCCATCCCCGGAGGCGCCCCTCCGCCCTTCTCCTTCTTCTCCGGAATTTCGCTGATCATCGCCTCGGTCGTGAGGAGGAGGGTCGCCACGGAGGCCGCGTTCTGCAGCGCCGTCCGGGTGACCTTCTTCGCGTCCACGATCCCGGCCTTGACCAGATCCTCGATCTTCCCGGCATCGGCGTTCCAGCCTTCGTTGTCCTTCGCCTCCCGGACCAGCTGGACGATGACGGCGCCATCGGCGCCGGCGTTCGCCGCAATCTGGCGAAGAGGGGACTCAAGGGCCCGGCGGACGATGTTCGCGCCGATTTCTTCGTCGTGCGAGAGATCACCGCTCTTGATGAGTTTTTCGACCGCCTTCTGGGCGCGGATGAGGATCGTGCCGCCGCCGGGGACGAGTCCTTCCTCGACCGCGGCCTTGGTGGCCTCCTTGGCGTCCTCGACCCGGGCCTTGCGCTCCTTCATCTCGACCTCGGTGGCCGCGCCGACGTGGATCTGGGCGACGCCGCCGGAGAGCTTCGCGAGCCTCTCCTGGAGCTTCTCCCGGTCATAGTCGCTCGTGGTCCCCTCGATCTCCTTCTCGATCTGCTGGATCCGGGCCTGGATCTTCTTCGTCTCGCCCGCACCCTCGATGATCGTCGTGTTGTCCTTGTCGATGACGAGCTTCTTGGCACGACCGAGCTGGGAGAGCGTGATGTTCTCGAGCTTGGTGCCGAGGTCCTCGAAGATCGCCTCGCCGCCGGTGAGGATCGCGATGTCCTCGAGCATCGACTTGCGCCGATCCCCGAATCCGGGCGCCTTCACGGCCGCCACCTCGAGCACGCCGCGCAGCTTGTTGACGACCAGGGTCGCCAGCGCCTCGCCCTCGATGTCCTCCGCGATGATCAGGAGGGGTTTGCCGGCCTTTGCCACCGCCTCGAGGACGGGGAGGAGGTCCTTGATCGAGCTGACCTTCTTCTCGTGGATGAGGATGTAAGGCTCCTTCAGCACGCATTCCATGTCGTCATAGTTGGTGACGAAGTGCGGCGAGGTGTACCCCTTGTCGAACTGCATTCCCTCGACGTAGGTCGCCTCGGTCTCGAGCGACTTCCCTTCCTCGATCGTGATCACGCCGCGGTCGCCGACCTTCTCCATGGCATTGGCGATGATCTTCCCGATTTCCTCGTCGTTGTTCGCCGCGATGGTCGCGACCGCCTGCTTGTCCTTCTTGTCCTTCACCTTGATGGCCGCCTTCTCGAGCCACGCGACGACCTCCTCGACCGCCTTCTCGATGCCCCGCTTGAGTCCGAGCGGGTTGGCCCCGGCCACGACGTTCCGGAGACCCTCGAGGAAGATCGCCTCGGCGAGCACGGTCGCGGTCGTGGTGCCGTCGCCGGCGACGGTCGCGGTCTTGCTGGCGACCTCGCGGACCATCTGGGCTCCCATGTTCTCGAACGGATCCTCCAGCTCGATCTCCCTGGCGACGGTGACGCCGTCCTTGGTGATGATCGGCGCGCCGAAAGACTTCTCAAGGATGACGTTCCGGCCCCTCGGCCCGAGCGTGACCTTGACGGCTCTGGCGAGCTTCTGAACCCCCGCGCGGATGCTGTCGCGGGCTTCCTGGTCGAACGTGATCTTCTTCGCGCCCATCGATCCGTCTCCTCTCGAATGCAGTTGTGTTCCGGCGCTGCCGCCGGGGTCGGTTTCACTCAGTTTCCGGACTGCGCCAGCGACAACCTCCGCGTGAAGACCGTGATCGTGACCTGCACGACCGCGGGCTCCACCGGGATCGGGAGGAACGACCAGCCCCCGGCGTCGGCCACCTGCAGGCGGATCTCCTTCGATTCCGTGGCGCCGACGAAGAGCAGGGGAACCCTTGCGATCGAGCGAAGGAGTTCGGCGAGGCGCAGTCCAGGGAGATCGGACAGCGCGACGTCGATGATTCCCGCGTCGATCGGCACCGTGCGCGCGAGGCGCAGGGCGGTTCTTCCGTCTTCGGCGGCCAGGGCGGAGGCTCCCGCGCGTTCCAGGGCTTCCGTCAGCGCAGCCCGGGTCGCCGGGTCGGATTCGGCGACGAGGATCTGCATTCGGGGAGGCTGGTTCACGTGGGAATCCGTCCAGGGACAGTCTGGCGTGGGAGGGAGAAAAGCAAACGCGGTGCCGCTGGACCTGAAATGTGGTTCGTCATAACCACATTTGCACACACATCTTATGGTTGACGTTTCCAGACACCCTCCCGTCGCCCCTGCCAACTTGACCCCCGCCAGCCCGCGACCTGCCACCTCCGGACGTTGACCAATCCCCGCCCTCCCCCTACCCTCATCCCCCACCATGGCCTTCGCCGACCTCACCGCCTTCATCCGCGCCCTGGACCAGAAAGGCTGGCTCCAGCGCATCCAGGACCCCGTCTCCAGGGACCTCGAAATCTCCGCCATCGCCGACCGCGCCGTCAAAAAGACCGGCCCCGCACTCCTCTTCGAAAACGTCCGCGACCACTCCGTCCCCGTCCTCATCAACGCCGTTGCCTCCCGCGAACGCGTCGCACTCGCCCTCGGCGTCGAGGACCTCTCCGAACTCACCCGCAAAATGGAGGACCTCCTCGCCCTCGCCCTCAAACCCCCCGCCCCCGGTTTCCTCAACAAGCTGAAAATCCTCCCCAAGCTGTTCGACATCGCGACCATCTTCCCACGCACCGTCTCCGATGCCCCGTGCCAGGAAGTCGTCGAGGACGACCCCTCCTTCGACGCCATCCCCGTCCTGAAATGCTGGCCCGACGACGGCGGCCGCTACATCACCTGGCCCCTCGTCTTCACCCGCGACCCAGAAACCGGCTCCCGCAACTGCGGGATCTACCGCATGCAGGTCTACGACCCCCGCACCTCGGGGATGCACTGGCACCGCCACAAGGACGGCGCGCGGCATTTCGGGAAGAGCGACCGCCTCGATGTCGCCGTCGCACTCGGCGCCGATCCGGCCACCGCGATGTGCGCCGCCATGCCGCTTCCCCCGGACGCCGACGAAATGGTCCTCGCGGGGTTCCTGCGGGGGGAGGCGGTGCGGATGGTGAAGTGCCGGACGATCGACGTGGAGGTGCCGGCGAACGCGGAGATCGTGCTGGAGGGATATGTCCAGCGCGGGGAGCTGAGGCGCGAGGGGCCGTTCGGCGACCACACGGGGTTCTATTCGCTGGCGGACGACTACCCTGTTTTCCATCTCCAGTGCGTAACGCGGCGGAAGCGGCCGACGTACCTGACGACGATCGTGGGCGTGCCGCCGATGGAGGACTGCTTCATGGGGGCGGCGATCGAGCGGCTGTTCCTTCCGCTGGTGAAGATGAACCTCCCCGAGGTGGTCGACCTGCACATGCCCTGGGAGGGGGTGTTCCACAACCTGGTGATCGTGTCGATCCGGAAGCGGTACCCGGGGCACGCGCGGAAGGTGATGCACGCGCTCTGGGGGATGGGGCAGATGATGTTCACGAAGGTGATCCTGGTGGTGGACGCGGAGGTCAATCCGCAGGACTATCCGCAGGTGGCGCTGTATGCGCTGAACCACATCGACCCGTCGCGTGATTTCGAGCATGCGAAAGGCCCGATGGACGTGCTCGACCATGCGAGCCTGCTCTGCGGGTACGGCGGGAAGGTCGGGATCGACGCGACCAGGAAATGGAAGGACGAGGGGTTCGACCGCGAGTGGCCGGATCCGATCGTCATGGATGCCGCGACGCAGGCGACGGTGGACGGAATCTGCCGCCGCCTCGGGCTCTGACGGCGCGGCCGGTCAGGCGCCCGACGCCGTCGTTCCCGACATGGCCGTTCAGCACCGGGCAGCCGTTCGGCCGGCGCCGGGCCATCCCGCGCGGGAGACGGCCCGGCGCGGGCGGGCTATTTCTGTCCGACCCTGAGCGAACCGACCTGCCTCCCCAGGTCCAGGCCGAGCAGCTCGACCGACTTCAGCCGTCCTTCGCGATCAAGCTCCTCGAGCGGGCGGCGCGAGGACGCCGCCGTCGTGATCACGGTGTCCAGCCGCACATCCGCCGCCGCCACCGCGCGGACGCGCGACGTCGCGACGTCGATCAGCGCCCCCTCCGCCGCCGCGTACACTTCCGCAGTCTTCCCCGGCACACAGAAAATCGGGAGGATCAGCCAGTTCAGGTTCGACCACGCATTGAAGTACGTCCCCTCGTTCGCCTCGCGATTGAACACGAACAGCGCATTGGCTCCGACCCGCGCAGCGGCGTATCGCAGCGTCGGCAGGTCCGCGGCATCCGGCAGGAACATCTGGGGCACCGTCTGGACCGACTCGACCGACCCGCCCAGCGCTTCCCGGAACGCCGCGAGTTCCTCAGGGGACACCGAGGTGGGGCGGTTCGCCCCCTCCCACGCCCGGGTGATTTCCACGACCGCGACCCGCACCGGCCCCTCGAGCGGCCCGGCCGACTCCATGGCGAGCCGGATATCTTCCTCGCTGACCCGGACCCCGCCGGCCGGCTTTTCAATGCCGACCCCCGGGCCGCGGAACCCCGGCTCGGCGCTCGATGCGTCCTGGATCAGGCCCAGGTCCAGGCGGGGGCGGGCGAGTTCCGAGGACCCGGCGCAGCCGGCGAGGAGAGCGGAGGAGAGAAGCAGGGGAAGGAACCGTGGGGGCATGGCGGACCTCCTTGTTGGTGGAAGGGATTCTGGCGGTGAAGCGGGTGTGGGGCGTGCGGGTTCACGGAATTCGGGTGGAAGGGTGAATTGACGAGGGGCATTGGACGCGGGGGAAAGAGCGCTAACATTTTTGGCGAGGAATTGCGTCCGTGTGTACAGGGGCCTGCGTTTCAAACAGGGGCAGTCATTTCATTCTGGAACATCCCCCCTCCCCAAAGGCACACTGCAGCCAGCCTCAGCCCGGTCCACCGATTGCTACCACATGTCTCGTTTCCTCAAAACTATGTCACCCCAACCCATCCGCCTGCTTCTCCTCGACCCTAACTTCGTCACCCGGATCGCTCTGACGAGCCGGCTCGAGGCGACCGGGTACATGGTCCGCGCGGAGAAAGTCGTCTCCACCGCGGCCCGCGCCGCCACCGCCTCCAACTGGGACCTCATCGTCGCCAGCGCCTCCCTCGCCAAAGGCGATCTCGAGGCCTTCCTCGAAACCCTCACCATGACCGAGAGCACCGCCATCGTCTGCGTGGTGGTCGACGGCACCGACAGGGAACGCGTCGAGATCGCCGGCCGCTACAAGGCCCACCATCTGGCCCATCCCGTGCGTCCGCAGACGCTGGGAGAGCTCTGCTCACCCCCGCCCAGGGCCGAGCAGGCCACCGAACCCTTTTTTCGAACCGCCTGATCGGGGGTAGTTCCGCGGGTCGCGCACGCGCCGTGCGCAGGAAACCGTCCGCCCTTTCCCATTGACCTCCCCGCAACCATCCGTACAATACCCGCCCCTTTCGCCTCGTGGCTGCGCATCCCCGCTCATCCCGGGGAGCCCTTCCCGACCGTCGGGCAGGGTCTCGGCCAGAGCATCGTCCTCAGGTAGACCAGGAGTCCTCATGTCGCTCGTCTCGGTTCAGGAACTGCTCGAAAGCGGCGTCCATTTCGGCCACCGCGTGTCCCGCTGGAATCCGAAGATGAAGCCGTTCATTTTCGGGAAGCGGAACCTCATCCACATCATCAACCTGCGGGAGACGATCAAGGGGCTGATCCAGGCCTACGAGTTCGTCAAGAAGCTCGCGGCGGACGGGCAGGAGGTGCTGTTCGTGGGCACCAAGCGGCAGGCGAAGAAGGTGACCGAGACGGAGGCGCTCCGGGCCGGGATGCACTACGTGAACGAGCGCTGGATCGGCGGAACGATCACAAACTTCACGACGATCAATTCGCGGCTGAAGCGCCTGCTGGAGATCGAGGCGCAGGAGGCGGCCGGGACGCTGGACCTGTTCACGAAGAAAGAGAAGTCGATGGTGATGCGGGAGAAGCGGAAGCTGAAGCGCAATCTGGACGGCCTCCGGAACATGAAGAAGCTCCCGACGACGCTGATCATCGCGGACCCGACGCGCGAGAAGAACGCCGTGCTGGAGGCGAAGAAGGCCGGCCTGAGCGTGATCGCGCTGATCGACACGGACGGCAATCCGTCGCAGGTGGACATCCCGATCCCGGGGAACGACGACGCGATGCGGGTCATTCAGATCGTGTTCAGCCGGCTGGCGGACGCGATCCTGGAGGGGAAGGCGAAGTACGCGCTGTTCCTGAAGCAGGAGGAGGAGCGCAAGCGTCGCGACGACGAAGAGAGGAAGAAGAAGGCGGCGGAGGAGGCGAAGAAGGCCGCCGAGGAAGCGAAGAAGGTCGCCGAGGCTGCCGCGAAGAAGGCCGCCGAGGAGGCCCGGAAGGCGGCGGACGAGAAGAAGCCCGCCGAGACCGAGACCAAACCGGCCGGAGCGTAGAGGTCCGCCCCGACGGGTCCGATCAGGACAGATTTCAGAACCAGAACCGGGGGGCGGGCGACAACGCCCGCCCCGCGTTCACATTCCGAGGCAGACATGGCCATCACAGCACAGCAGGTCAACGACCTCCGTCAGCGCACCGGCGCGGGTCTCATGGAGTGCAAGGGAGCGCTGGCGGAGTCGGGCGGGGATCTCGAGAAGGCGGTCGACATCCTGAGGAAGAAAGGGCGGGCCAAGGCCGACAAGCTCGCCGACCGGGAGGCGAAGGCCGGCCGCGTCGGGGCCTACGTTCACTTCAACGGCAAGGTCGCCGCGATGGTCGAGCTGACCAGCGAGACCGACTTCGTCGCGAACACGGATGATTTCCAGAACCTGCTGCGCGACATCGCGCTCCACATCTCGTTCGCGAAGCCGACGGTGGTGAAGCGGGAGCAGCTGAGCCCGGAGCTGATCGAGCGCGAAAAGGCGATCTTCGAGGACCAGGTCAAGGGGAAGCCGGCCGAGATGGCGGAGAAGATCCTGCAGGGGAAGCTCGAAAAGGGGCTCTTCATGCAGCACGTCCTCCTCGACCAGGAGTTCTGCAACCAGGAGAAGTTCAAGGGGACGATCAGCGAGATGCTGAAGGCGGTGGTCGGCAAGATCCGCGAGAACATCACCGTCCGGCGCTTCGCCTGGTTCGAGATCGGCACGGGAGCGGCGGCGAGCCTGTGACGGCCGCGCGCTACCGGCGCATCCTGCTCAAGGTTTCCGGGGAGGGGCTGTGCGCCTCGGGGAACAAGGGGCTCGACATCGACGAGATCGACTCGCTCGCGCGGGAGGTCCTGTCGGCGCAGGCGGCCGGGGCGCAGGTTGCGGTGGTGGTCGGCGGCGGGAACATCGTGCGCGGGGCGGAGCTGTCCAAGCGCGGGGTGACGCCGGCGACGGCGGACTACATGGGGATGCTGGCGACGGTGATCAACTCGCTGGCGCTGCAGGACATGCTCGAGAAGCACGGGGCGCAGGTCCGGGTCGCGACGGCGATCAGCGTCCACAGCGTGGCCGAGCCGTATGTGCGGCGCCGGGTGCTGTCGCACCTGGAGAAGGGGCGGATCGTGATCCTGGCGGCGGGGACAGGCAATCCGCACGTCACGACGGACACCGCCGCGGCGCTCCGGGCGACCGAACTCGGGTGCGAGGTGATCCTGAAGGCGACGAAGGTGGACGGGGTGTACACAGGCGACCCGAAGAAGGACCCGTCCGCGACGCGGTACGAGAAGCTGAGTTACATGGACGTGCTGAACCAGCGCCTGAAGGTGATGGACAGCATGGCCATCTCGATGTGCATGGAGTACCACATCCCGATCATCGTGTTCGACCTGAAGCGCGACGGGAACATCGCGCGGGTCGTCCGCGGCGAACAGATCGGGACGACGATTACAGGCTAGGGGACACAATGCCGATCGACGACATCATCCTCGAGAGCGAGGACAAGATGGACAAGGCCGTCGCGGTCCTGACGGAGGAGTTCAAGGGGATCCGCACGGGCCGGGCGACTCCGGCGCTGGTGGACACGATGGTCGTGGAGTACTACGGGGCGCCGACCCCGCTCAAGCAGGTCGCGTCCATCTCGTGCCCGGACGCTCGCCTCATCGTCATCAAGCCCTACGATGCCACCGCCCTCCCCGGCATCGAAAAGGCGATCCAGAAATCGAACCTGGGGATCAACCCCCAGAACGACGGCAAGCTGATCCGCCTGGCCATCCCGCCCCTCAGCGAGGAGCGCCGGAAACAGATGGCAAAGCTGGCGAAAGACCACGCCGAAAAGGCCAAGGTCGCCCTCCGGAACATCCGCCGGGACGCCCTGAAGCAGGGGGAAGGCGAGCAGAAGGAAGGGCTGATGACCGAGGACGACCTCGAGCGCTTCAAGACCGAGATCCAGCACTCGATTTCCGGGCACGAGCGGAAGATCGACGAGCAGATGGAGAAGAAGACGAAGGAGATCATGGAGGTCTGATTCGCAGGCGGGTGTGATCCCGCGGGCGGTCTCGAGCGATAGAGACGGAGAAATGACCCGGGGGTGTAGCTCAGCCGGTAGAGCAACAGCTTTTTAAGCTGTGGGTCGTGGGTTCGAATCCCACCGCCCTCATTTCGGGAAGGCGGGCCCGCGGGGCCCTTCTCCCCGAACTGATCGAGCCCCCATCGTCTAGTCTGGCCTAGGACACAGGCTTTTCAAGTCTGCGACACGGGTTCAAATCCCGTTGGGGGTATTGAAGGACTCCGGGGGGTGCATTTCCCGGAGTGAATCGGGAGCGGCCTGCGGTCGCCCCGCGCGGTCGGGACCGGGCGCCGGCGGAGCGGTCCCGACCCGGAGCCCGCGTGACCGGCCTGCGCCGCCCGGCGCCTCGAGCTCCCGGAATCCCCCTTGACGGCGCACGCCTCCGTCGGCACATTAGCGGACGGACGCGTCCGTCATTTATTACAGGAGGCGGAATGCCGGCGGCAAAGAGGGGCAGACGGCCGGACAGGGCGCTGGCGGAGCGCCGGCGGACGGAGATTCTGGATGCCGCCGCGCGGCTGTTCGCGGAGCGCGGGTATGCCGACACGGACCTGGATGACCTTGCGGGGCGGCTCGGCGTGGGGAAGGGCACGGTCTACCGGTACTTCCCTTCCAAGGAGACCCTGTTCTTCGCCGCGGCGGACCGGGCGATGCACCTCCTGCTGGAGTCGGTGAACGGGAGCGTGGCGGCGGTGAAGGATCCCCTGGGGCGGATCGAGGCGGCGATCCGGGCGCATCTGGCGTGGTTCGACCGGAATCCCTGGGCTGCGGAGTTGCTGATCCAGGAGCGGGCGCAGTTCCGGGACAGGCCGACGCCGACGTACTTTGCGCACCGGGATGCGAACCTCGCTCCCTGGACGGCGCTTCTGCGCGGCCTCATCGCGGCGGGGCGGATCCGGCGGATTCCGGTCGCGCGGATCGTGGATGTGCTGAGCGAGATGCTGTACGGGGTGATTTTCACCGGATACTTCTCGAAACGGCGCCGGAGCCTGGGCCGCCGGATCGACGACGTCGTGGACGTGGCGTTCCACGGGATTGCGCAGCGGCGCGGGGCGGGGAGATGAGGGGCCTGGCGATGCTGGCGCTGGGGGCGATCGCGGGGTGCGCGACACCCCACGGAGACGATCCGGTCTACCGGCCGCCGTCGGTGGCGCGCGGGGAGCGGCC
>JABWAY010000332.1 GCA_013360825.1 Candidatus Brocadiia bacterium
GGCCCTCGCGGACGCGCCGGCAGAGCTCCGGGACGCCCGTGGGAGGGCGACCGTCGGGCGGGAGGGCCGTCGCGCCCGTCAGGAGGGCCAGGGCGAGCGCGGCGGAGAGGCGGGCGGGATGCATCGGCGGACGTCCTTTCAGGACACGGAGATACGGCGCGCGGGCACCCCACTTTAACCTGCCCGCGCGGGCTCCGTCAACGCCCCTCCCCGGGGCGAAACCCCTTGACTGCGCGGAATCCCGTGATAGCTTTCTCGCCATGTGGCTCGTAGAAAAATACATCAAGTATCTGGTCGGCTTCGCGATTCTCTGGGGCATCCTCTGGTCGACCCGCAACTGCGGTTGCGCCAAGGTCGTCGGAACCTCGATGTCCCCGACCTTCACATCCGAGGAATTCGTCTTCATCCGGGTCGGAAAGAAATTCCCCACGGATCTCCAGTGCCAGGACCTGGTCTGGTTCCGGTATCAGTCCCCCGCGATCAAGGAGGACGGGTTCCTCACGCGCGTCATCGGGCTGCCCGGCGACAAGATCGCGATCCGCGAGGGGATCGTCTTCGTCAACGGCCGCGAACTGAACGAGGCCTACATGAAGGCGGAACAGGTGAAGCGGGACCAGACGATTCCGGAGGTCATCGTGCCGGCGAATCATTACTACGTCCTCGCCGACAACCGCATCGACGGCGTCTTCCCTGACAGCCGGAGCTTCGGCCCGATCCCCGTGCACGCCGTCGTCGGGAAAGTGAACCGATGATCTCGATCAAGATGGACAAGGGCCGGCTGAAGGTCGGCAAGTACTCCCTCTCGGGTCTGGCCATCGCCGAAGCTGTCGCCGCCATCGTCTTCGCGATCCTGACGATCATCGTCGGAATCGGCGGTTTCCGGGACATGATGACGTACTTTGCCTGGAACAACGCCCTGCTCGCCTACTCGAGCAACCAGTCCGGGCTGGCGGACGCCAAACTCCAGACCTGCCTGAAGTACCGTTCGGAATTCGCCGATCCGCACCTCATGGCGGCCAAGATCCGCGTCGATTCCGGCGACTACACCGGCGCCCAGGACGAGTACGAGCGGGTTCTCCGCCTGCAGCCCAACAGCGAGGCCGCGCACATCGGGCTCGGGGTGATCGCGCTGCGCCAGTGGGACCAGAAGAAGGGGGCCGGGGACGCCCTCCTGAACCTGGCCCGGAGCGAGTTCTCCCTCGCCGGCGGCTCGACCGACGCGCTGATCGCCATGGGCCACGTCGCCCTTCGCAGCGGAAACCTGACCGAAGCCGACAAGGCGTTCTCCGAGGCGGCGCAGTCCCCGATCCCGCCCAGCCTGGACGGTGTCCTCGACCTGTACATCGGCGAGGCGACGGTCGCCGTGCAGCGGCAGAACTGGACCCGCGCCGTGGAAGGGTACGAGCGGGTCCGTTTCATCAATCCGTACTTCGAGCGCGGTCACGCGAACATCTCGCACGTCCGCGTGAGGCTCGCGGAGACGATGGAGATCGACC
The DNA here is from genome assembly GCA_013360825.1 of Candidatus Brocadiia bacterium. Taxonomy (GTDB): domain Bacteria; phylum Planctomycetota; class MHYJ01; order WSZJ01; family WSZJ01; genus WSZJ01. The sequence continues at coordinate 1,497 of JABWAY010000332.1, forward strand.
GCGAGAAGATGAACGCGTACATCCAGGAGACGACGATCTTCTCGCAGACGCTGCAGGGGTTCGCGGCGACCGCGGGGGAGAACCAGTCGCGAGCCTATTTCCGGCCCGCGCTCGCGCAGTACCTTGCCTCGGTCGCCTGCGTCCTTGTCCGGAGCGACGCGGTCGACGCCGGGACGACGCGCCTGCAGGAGGCGAGGGCGACGGAAGGCACGAACAAGCGCCACGTCCTGAACTATCTGGCGACCCTGACGGAACTGATCCGCAAGGATCCGCCGAACTGGCGGGATGACCAGCGCCTCGGGGCGCTGTTCGAGCTGGAGCGGGTCGCCAACCTCGCCCTCCGCGACTACAGCGACCTCACGGTGCGGGAGCGCGCGATCTGCTACCACTACCTGAGCATCCGGTTCTCGCTTCGGTCCGAAGACGGCGAACACTGCGTCCAGAACGCCGCGCTCGCGCTCGAGAAGCTCACCGACGGCGGCGTGAGCGACGACCACCTCAAGGCGATGATCTTCCGCGCCATGGCCGTGGGATGGTTCAACCGGCGCGTCGGCGAGGTGAATCCGTCCGAGAAGGCCAAGTGCGTCGAGCAGGCGGTCAACTTCGCGCGTCAGTCCCTGGAGCTGGAGAACGATCCCGACTTTTCGACCTGGGCCGACAAGATCCGGAGGTAGGGATGAAGTGCGTCGTCTGCGGGTTCGACAACGAAGCGCGCGAGGCGTACTGCCGCGCGTGCGGCTCGAAGGTTGAGATGTCGCTCGACGACGTGCATGTCGACCTGATCGGCCGGGCCGACCTGCAGATGGAACAGGCCTCGGAGGAGGAGATCCGGCGCTGGCTGGTCGGGATGATCGCGCTGTTCATGGTCGTCCTCACGGCGAAGGTGCTGTTCGGGCCGGGTTCCTGGCCGACGAACTACGTGATTCCCAGCTCAGGGGCCTCAGCGGACTACGCTGTGGTCGAGTTCAAGTGGGAAGTCCCGCTCCAGCCCGTTCCCGCGAAGCTTCCGGAGATCGGGCCGAAGTAGGGGGACCGCGTCGCGAGGCCGCGGTGCGGTTCGAGCGCGACCCGGGACCCGTCGAGGGCCTGCCGCCCGATGGATCGCGGTGCCCCGCGAGGGCGCCCCTTTCCGAGATCCCCGTGGTGCCGCCGCGTTTCGATTCCGAGGGTGCGGGCGGCCCGCGTGTCCCGGGGCGGGACCTTACCGGGAGGCGGCGGCCCGGATTCCGGTCGTGGTCTTGCTGACGCCCGGGAACAGCCGGCCCGTGACGGCCCCCCAGGCCTCCGCGAGGCGTCCCCCGGTCGCGCTGATCAGCCGGCCGATGGGGGACGCGGGGAGTGTCCAGCCGCCGGTTTCGGTGACGACGTCCCGGAATCCCGCGATCTGCATGGCGCGGGCGATGGTGTCGGGCTCGAACTGGGAGAGGTGCCACGGCGGATCGTAGAGGCCCAGATCCTCCCGGAGGGTCATCAGGAGACGGACGAGCGGGGCGGTGTGAGGCCACCGGATGATCGCCAGCCCGCCGGGACGGAGGAGCGCGTGGATCGACCGGAGGAACGCCACCGGGTCGTAGACGTGCTCGACCACGTAGAACGCGGAAACGACGTCGAACGAGCCGTCGGGAAACGGACGCCCGTCCAGCGTCCCCTCCACGACCTCATGCCCCTTTCCCCGCGCCGCCGCGATCGCTCCCCGGGCGATCTCGAGGCCGCGCACGCGCCACCCGCGGGCGCGCATGACGTCCAGGAAAAACCCGTGTGCGCAGCCGATGTCGAGCAGGTCCCCCGGCCGCCCTCCCCGATGGCGGTCGGCGTGGTCGGCCGCGCGGCGGAAGATGACCTCCATCATCCGCCCCCACGCGTCCACGTCGGGAGTGTCCGACGGCAGGTACCGCTGGTAGCACTCGACGAGCTTCTCCTGCGTCGGCCTGGGGGAGAGAAAGACGAACCGGCAGCGGCTGCAGCGGCAGTACTGAAACAGGCCGCGACGGTGCTCGCAGGCCGCGACCGCGGAGCCGCAGAGAGAGCACGGAACAGGGTGAAGGTCGGCGGCGGACAGCCCGTGGACTTTGACGTGCATTGCGGGGGTCCAGTGTCTGCGGGCGGGGCGGGAAGGGAAGGGAAAACTGGGGGGGCGGGGGGCCCGCGGCATAGAATGGCCGCACGATGACCGAGAAACTCTACCTGGAGGACAGTGCGCTGACGGTCTTCCGCGCCCGCGTGGTGGAGCGGCGCGCCGGGGCCGTGGTGCTCGACCGGACGGCGTTCTATGCGACGTCGGGGGGGCAGCCGCACGACCTCGGGACGCTCGGGGGCGTTCCGGTCACCGGCGTGGAGGCGGAGGGGGACCGGGTCGTGCACGCCGTCGCCGGAGAGGTGCCCGACGGCGAGGTCGAAGGGCGGGTCGATCCGGCGCGCCGCCGTGACCATCTCGAGCAGCACCACGGGCAGCACATCCTTTCCCGCGCGTTCATCGAGGAATGCGGCGCCGCGACCGCCTCGTTCCACCTCGGCCCCGCGGCCTCGACGATCGACCTGGAGGTGCGCGACCTGGCCGAAGCGGAGGCGCTGCGCGCGGAGGATCTCGCGAACCGCATCGTCCGGGAAAACCGGGCCGTCACCGCGACCTGGCACTCCGTCGCGGAGGCGCAGGCGCTCGGCCTCCGCAAACTTCCGGACGGACTCGATCGCGTCCGTGTCGTCACGATCCAGGATTTCGACCGATGCGGCTGCGGCGGGACCCACCCCGCGCGGACCGGGGAGATCGGCCAGATCCGCGTCCTCGGCTGGGAGAAGACGAAAGGGAAGATCCGCGTGGCGTTCGTCTGCGGCGGGCGCGCCCTTCGGGACGGCCGGGACCGGGCGCAGGCCCTCGCTGCCGCCGCGGCGGCGTTCGGAT
>JABWAY010000333.1 GCA_013360825.1 Candidatus Brocadiia bacterium
TCCTGGCCGGCGTGGAGGAAGGTCTTCGAGGAGCCGGCCGGGCCGCGAACGGGAGAGGCGGGGGGGCAGGAGGTCGCGGGGACGACCCCGCAGCCGCCTGCGGATCCCGAGCCGGACCCGGTGAAGCCGCCCCCTCCCACGCCGCCGCCCGCGAAGGAGCCGAAGCTGCGGGCGCCGCCGACGATGAAGCGTTCCTCGATCCGCGTCTGGGTGCAGCCCGAGAACGCGACCGTCACGCTGGACAACAAGTTCGAGACGCGCGTCATCACCGCGGGAGCGAGCGAGGTGACCTTCGACGGCGTCGTCATCGGCGCCGGGACGCTCACGGTCGAGGCCTACGGGTACGAGACCCATGTCGAACCGATCCACATCTTCGAAAACCGGAACGGGGACCGGCGGATCGGGCTGGCGCCGATCACCGCGGAAATCTGGATCGAGACCGTCCCCCCCGGGGCCGCGGTGATCCTCGACGGAAAGCCGCAGGAGTTCGTGACGATGGCCAAGTTCAAGGAAGTGCTCTTCGGCGACCACACCTACACGCTTGTGCTCGACGGGTATGAGGACGCGACCGGGACCTTTCGCGTGGAGACGAACGCCTTCCAGCGGATCAAGGTCCCGATGAAGAAGAAGTAGGGACGGGGAGGGATCCGCTCCGGGGCACTTGCTCTACGGCGCCGCCTTCGTCCCGCCGTCCCCGTACTGGTTCCGCTTCCGCGTGCCGCTCGCCACGTCCGCCCGGTACCGCGCCCGCATCGCCTCGTACTCCTCCGCCGTCACGTCATCCGACTCCACCGCCGCGTTCCCCACGATCTCCTCGTGGATCCGGATCAGAAGCGGCACGCACCATCCGCACCCGGTGCCGGCGCCGAAGCACTCGGAGAGCTGGGAAGCGCGTTTCGGGAGCCGCTGGCGCGTGAAGTTGACGACCTTGCGCTTCGAGATGTGGAAGCAGTAGCAGAGGGTGCTGTCGGGATCCATGGGTGCAGTCTACACCGGGGGGCCGGGTCGCCGGCATCAGAGCAACTGTGAGAGCAGGGTGCGGGCCGGGACGACGACCGGCCCTTTCCGCTCGAAGGGGTCTGCCGGTGAGAAGGGCGCGTCGAGGACGACCTGCAGCGCATGGGGGGCGCCGGTCCGTTCCTGGAAATGGCGCAGGTGGGGGGAAAGCGCCGTGTCTGACTTCTTAACTTCCACGAGCAGCCAGGGCTTCCGGTCGCGGATGACTGCGAAATCGACCTCGCGTTTCTCCTTGTCGCGAAGGTACCGCAGTTCGAACGTCCCGAGTCCAAGATCCGTCCAGCCTTCGACGGATTTCAGGAGATGCGCCGCCACGAATGTCTCGGCGCGCGCGCCGGGGTCGTCGATGCCGGACCAGTCGCGCAGATACCATTTGGGTTCCTTGCGAAGCGACCTCGCGACGGAGTGCGACCAGGGGCGGACGAGGAAGCCGAAGTGCAGTGAGGAGAGGGCGTCGACCCAGCGGCGGGCGGTATCGATGGAGACGCCGAGGTCGGTCGAGAGATGGGAGAAGACGAGCTGGGTGGCCGAGCGCCCGGCGAGGATGTCGCCGAGAACTTCGAGGCGCGCGATGTCGGCGATGTCCGTGAAATCCCGGGCGTCGCTGCGGAGCAGGAGTTCGCGCCGCTGCCGGCGCCAGACCAGCGTCGTCCTGCGGTCGCGCTTCACGAAGGGTGTCGGAAATCCGCCGTGCTCGAGAAGCGCTGCGAATTCGCGTTCCGGGAGTGGTGCGGGCGGGCGGAGGAGGTCCCCGGGGACGGCCGGGTGCAGGAGTTCCCCGACGGAGAGCGGGTGCATCCGGTAGAGGAAATAGCGCCCGGTGAGGCTGTCACCGGCGCGGCGGAACACGTCCAGGCGGGAACTTCCGGTCACGAGAATGTGCGCCGCGTCGCCGTGCACATCGAAGAAGCCCTTGAGGAAATCGCGCCATTTCCGGTGCTTGTGCAGTTCGTCGAAGACGACGACAGGCTTTTTCTTCGTGGAGATTTCCAGCCTGAGGTGGGCTGCGACCGCGCCCGGACCTCGGACGATCACCCGTCGGTGGTCGGGGTCGTCCCAGCTCAGGTACGCCGTCGCGTGGCGCCGGCACGTTGTGGTCTTGCCGACCTGGCGCGGGCCGGTCAGAAGCGCCATCTGGTGGTGGCGGCGCAGATGGTCCTCGAGGAGCGCGTCGTAGAGGCGTGGGAGAGGGGGCATTTCGACCATTATCAATGCCATCTAAGAATGGTCAAGACTGATCTTAGATGCACATGAGAATGGTCGGACGTGCAGGGGTTCTCCTGCCCGGAGCGTTCCGCCGCTCCCGGTCGCCTTCGCGGCGAACCGGGAGGGCGGCCGGGACCCTCCCTTCCCGCCGCTCGCGGCAGAAGCCGCCGGCAATCTTCGCCGAACGGGGGGGCGCGAGCGTAGGGCGGCGCCCGCAAGAGTCATCGTAATATGTGTGCAGATAACGACTTGCATCGCCATCAATGCGTCCGGCACCCCCGTTGCGATGCACTCCCGCCCCGGCCACACCCTGTTGCCGGTTCCCCGCGGAGGCCGCATGCAGCGCGAATCGATCGACGACACGTTCGCCCTCACCACTGTCCTCGACGTCTTCGAAGATGCGTTCGACACCCTCGACGCCTCCGAATACGTCACCGCCGTCCGGGAAGCCCACGAATCCAGCGAACGCGCCGGTTGGATCGACCGCGCCTCCTCACTCTTCTCGTCCGTCGCCGCGAGGCTCTTCTAGATGAGCGGAGGACTCTTCACATCGGCCGCCGGGATGCTCGCCGACGACGCGCGCGTCGATGTGCTGGCCAACAACATCGCGAACGTCCGGACGACGGGGTTCCGGCGCGACACGGTCACGTTCCGGCAGCGGCTGGACGAGGCCGGGCGGCGGGCGATCCCCGGGCTGGTCCTGCACGGGTCGTCGTGGGACCGCGAGCCGGGTCCGGCGAACGTGACCGGGCGTCCGCTGGACCTGGCGATCCGGGGGGAGGGGTTCTTCGAGGTCCGGCGGGAGGGGAAGACGGCGTTCACGCGGGCGGGAGATTTCCTGCTCGACGGCCGGGGAATCCTGACGACGTCGGACGGCCGCGGCGAGGTCCTGAGCTCCGCGGGGCAGCCGATCTCCCTCCTGGGGGTCGAACGGTTCGAGATCAACGAGCGCGGCGAGGTGGCGACCCCCGAGGGGGTGCTGGCGCGTCTCTCCGTCGTGGGGTTCGACCGTCCTGAGCGCCTGCGGAAGGCGGGGGACGCGCTGTTCGAGGACGGCGGCGGGGCCGGGCGGCATGCCGTCTCCGGGGTGGACATCGCGGCCGGGGCGCTCGAGGGCTCCGGGGTCGAGCCGGTCCGCGAGATGGTGGCGATGATCGCGGCGTTCCGGTCGTACGAACTGAACTCCCAGGCGTTGCGCATCCAGGACGAAATGCTCGGCCGGGCCGCGTCCGACGTCGGACGCCTGCCCGGATCGGGCGCATAGAGGGACTTCCCATGTCGATCCGTGCCCTGTCCACCGCCAGCACCGGCATGACGTCGCTGCAGCAGCAGATCGACGTTATCGCCAACAACCTCGCGAACGTGAACACGACGGGGTTCAAGCGCCTCCGCGCGAACTTCCAGGACCTCTTCTACCATCACAGCCGGAGGGTGGGGACGGGGGCGGCGAGCGGGAGCCAGCTGCCGAGCGGCGTGCAGCTCGGTCACGGCGTGAAGCTCGTGGGGACGGACCGGATCTTCTCTCAGGGGCCGCTCGAGACGACGGAGCGGGAGCTCGATCTCGCGGTGGACGGCGACGGGTTTTTCCAGGTGCGGCTGATCGACGGGACGACGGTGGGGTACACGCGGGACGGGACGTTTCACAGGGACCGCGACGGGAGCCTGGTGAACAACCAGGGGCTCTATTTCGAACCGCAGCTGCGGGTTCCCGCGGAGGTGACGCGGGTGACGGTCGCGCAGGACGGGACGGTGGAGGGGTTCGACCCCGCGAATCCCACGACGCCGGTGACGATCGGAAACATCGAGATCGCGCGGTTCTCGAATCCCGAGGGGCTCATCGCGATCGGGGAGAACCTCTTCCTCGAAACCTCCGCCAGCGGGTCGCCGACGGTCGGGCGGCCGGGGTCGGAGGGGCGGGGGGTGATCCAGCAGGGGTTCCTGGAGAGCTCGAACGTCGAGAGCGTCCGGGAACTGACGGAGATGATCCAGACGCAGCGGGCGTTCGAGCTCAACTCGGCGACGATCGAGACCGCCGACGAGATGCTCCAGCGCCTCGGAAACCTGAGGAGGTAGCGGATGCGCGCGGCGGCGGCGATCGGCGTGCTGGCGTTCCTCGCGGCGGGCACCGCCCGCGCGGGGTCGTCGGTGGCGCTGCGCACCGAGGCGCGCG